>JAFGXX010000074.1 GCA_016936435.1 Bacteroidales bacterium | reverse complement strand
TGTTTTTCCCTTTAAAGACATGGAAATTCCGACAGTGCTGCAAAACTTACCAATTTTGCCAGGTTCATTTTTTTCTTAGCCAGAAAATCCTCCTCTCATCAGATGTTTAACAGGGGACAGTATGTGGTTTTTTTCGACCACAAAGGAAGACTTCAAAGAAGGACAAGAGACTTATGTATGGTAATATGACTGGGTATATTTCTATTTAGACTTACGGGAAGACGTTTGGATTGACATAGGAATCAGATATGGTTGTCCGGGTTTCATTAATTCAGGTAAACTTCATGGCTTAACATCCACTGACAAATTAGCCAGTATCAAAAAACCTTCTGTTTATCCTGATCAACTGGAGATCTTTTTACAGCCATGAAAAGTTTGAATTAAACTCAAGGAGGCTTTTTCGGATTACTTCAGAGAGAATATACAGGACTGACAACGGTTATACTGAACGACCTTATTCAGGTGGCAGGATTGAGTGCACAAAGGATGAGTTGCTTGGATTTGCAAGTTTCCTGCACGGTAACTATATTGTAAGGCCTTTCTATTATGAAAGTTATATCTGTTTATCATTTTCCATGAATAAAAGTCTTGTCGTAATACATGAAGGAAAGGAAGTCAGTCATGTGTTGATAGGGTACGACGGCAGTATTTCTGTAAAAGTCTCGGATAAGGATTACAGCGATTACAAAGAAAGGTTGAGTTTTGACCAGCTATGTGCATCTCCTGGAGAAATATTTATCAGGTTTTTTGAGTATTATAAGCAGGGATTTGATTCAAGAATAATGATCGAATTAAAATCGGGAAGATAGATCCTGGACGATGATATATCTCCGGATTACCGGAACCGGATGAAAATGTAAAAATTACAGAAGTGGAATTTAAAAATGCAGCAAAGCTGGGATCATGCCTGTCAAAGGACTATGCGGAAGACCTCTTCAGACTGCTGACTACCTACGAGAGCATTTCGGCTTCTGAAGCAGCATCACGTCTTGACCTTCACATCAGAACTACACAGGATTTTCTGGAAGATCTGTTCAGTCTTGTAATACTTCAGCGTGAAGAAGTTTATGAGGGTAAAAGGCCATATTTCAGGTACAGGCTTAAAGTAAGGCAGATCAAAATAGAAATTGATCTTGAAAGTCTCCATACGAAAGAGCAGACAGCCGATTCAAGATTAAAGATGATAATCAGGGAAAGAAAAGATTCAGGAGCCAGGTTCACCACCTCCAGAAGTAACGATTATATAAGCAATGTAGTGATCTGGACAGGAGAGGGCAGGAACCGTTCCGAGAGGAAGATCAACTTGTCGATACCACAGGGGAGATTCCTTTTTCATCTTCCCTTCCCTACTGCGGAAGCCCTCAGCATTGCTGAAATATTAAAAAGAGCCGGGATTGAGCGGGCCAATATCCCGGAAATAATCGATATTGTAAATGTCCTAATAGATTATAGAGTCATTGAGAAAGATAACAAGTCAATTGACTGAATATTAGTAAAAATTCGGAGAGATACCGAAAACCTTTACATGGTTCAGTATCCTTCACCTACAGCCTGAAGAGATAGGAAATCTTGAGAAAGAATCCCCTTTTCATCTCATGAAGACGGTTGCTTTCGATGTAATCCGTTCCATCCCATTCCCTGTGTTCTGACATAAATCCGTACCCGACATGAAATACCGTACCGGGAATGTAAGTGAATGAAGCAAGCAGATCAGTGCTGAGCGACTTCCTGAAATCGTTATACTCCAATATTCCCCTGAAATACAGGTATTTATTTGTCTGGTAGGTTATTTTCAGCCTTGTCAGAAGATAATCGAAGATCTTTTCCCTGTCCGTTTTCCAGTAAAGATCCTGGTATGTGAGGGTCAGTTGGGTGTGTATTTTTTCTGAAGGAAGGTATCTGATATCGCCGGCAAATATATTGCCGTATGCCTGCGAGAGACCGGCATAATAAGCTGCGTTTCTCCGGACAAAGGAGAAGGTGCCGTCGAGTTTTGTACCTGCATTACCCGTAAACAGGAACCTGAAACCGGATGTATTGAACAACTTGTCATTGTAAACCTCCGTAGAGTAGTTACCGCCAATAATTGTTCTGACCGATCCACCAAGGAATCCTGTAATTGTCAACGAATTATTTGTTTCCCATTTATCATGAATATTATCTTTTGTCTGACCTGTAAACAAACCGAAATCGAATCTCCTGAAGAACTTTGATCGGGGATACAATCTGGGCGTGACCGATCCTGATATTATTGATATCCCTGTTCTTTCTATGTATCCGGTCTGACTTGCGAAATACCTGCTGATATCCTTTGCAGTGATTGCATAATCTATATTCCTCTGCTCTGAATGATAGCTGATACCGACTGCATGTCCGGTTTTATTATCTATAGCCGCAGCAGTATCTTTGGTATCAGAAAACAGGGTATGGAACTCGATCAGGCTCGACTTGCTGGTCCTGATATTGGCATCAGCCCCATATACATAGTTGTAACTGTTCTCCCTGAGCACGGAAGTTGCAATAAAACCCAGGAAACCATCTTCCTTAAGACTGCGCTTATACCTCAGGACCGGTATGTGCGCATATCTGCCGTAAAGGCAGGTATCCTGCATGGCCACCCTGTCTGCAGTATACAGCAGCGAAAGAGAATTCTTCGCACCAGCCTTGCCTGACACTTTGAGCCCTGCCAGCGGATTTACAATGTTCCTTGTATGAACCAGTGCAGCAATTGGATCGAGGCTTGAAGATCCTGTTGATCCGACCTTAAAGGTTTCGTTGCCCTCCTGGAAGAAAGGCCTTTTCTCGGGATAGAAAAGCTGGTACCTGAGGTTGACATCAACCTGTCCCGCGTCAGCTTCCACCTGGCTGAAATCAGGGTTGATAGTGGCGTCAAGGACAAGTTGTGAAGTGATTCCGTATTTTAATGTCAGTCCTGCATCCGGCTTGTTTTCGACTGTGGTAATTTTACCCCCGGTTTGTTCTCCCCTGTACGAATATGTGACTGCCGGAAGTATCTCAAGTAATTTATAGTGTCTGACACCTTCAAAACGGGCCGGCCGCATCTGTCCGAAAAAGGCATATCCCCTGTCAGGATCCAGTTCAGGCCATGAAACGTGTGTCGAGAGTCTGCTGACATAACGTTCAAAAAAAAATGACATCATTACAGGATCGCTGTGTGAGAAGCGTATGCTCTTCAGAGGGAGCTTTATTTCTACGGTGTATCCGTCCGGATTTATCCTGCCGGCACTGTACCATACCAGATCCATTCCAATGTCTTCATTCCCTGCCGCAAACCTTGTATCCATTTGTATACCGTTAGGATTCACATATATGCAGTACAGAGACTGCTGGTCATTGAATGAATCGAAATTCACGCATACCCAGTCGTCTTTCCTTATCTTATCCCTGGAATCAACGGAAGCCCTGATCTTGTCAGGTTCGCTGTCGTGACACCTGAAGGCAAAATAGATGTTCTCTTCATCATAGGAAAGCCATGCAGTTGTACCAAAAGGAATTTCCTTGCCGAAATCAGGGATAAATGACCTGAATCCGCTAAAGCTGTTCGAGTCATTCCAGACATCTTCATCCAGTACTCCGTCAATAGCAGGAGCAACGGAGAGCTTAACGGGGATTATCGGGTCTGCTATTTGTGCGGATGTAATACAGATAAAGAAAAAGAAGTAACTGGCCGTGGAAAATAAATACTTAACCATAGAGTCGGTAATTCTGCCTTAAAGCTAATATTTTTGAATCTTCTGACCTTGATTCTTATACTTCAATTTTCAGGCGATGGTCGGGTAAATCTGTGTTATTTAAACCGAAGTAAAGGAAATCGTGTATCTTGTCACCGAAATTGTTGTGTTGGTAAATAATAATCCAGACAATGTAACATTGTTATCTTCTTTGACGTTTAGCCACTTAAAAAACAAACATGAATAATTCATTCTGGATATTTATTTGCCTGGCAGGGATTCTATTTTCGGGCTGCGACAAGGCAGGGACAATAAATCACAAGGTAAAGTATACAACTTCTTCCGGATATGTAAAATCATCAGAATCCAAATCAGATGATTTTCATTCCTGGTTCGGGTCATACATAACCAGCATGACTCCGCATTATTTTGGAGCAAAAATGAACATCTTATGTTACCAGGATCACTGGAACCATCAGGACGAGTCGGCTCACATGATCTCGTACATAGACGGTCATGACAATGACCCGGCTTATGAAATAGCACTTTACGCTGATTTCTCAGGCAACAAGGAAGTTGCCATTGAGCCAATCCTGTACAGTACTGATAAGTGGGAGGGAGTATTCCTGATCGATGAGGTGACTATGAATTATTTCTGCTTCGTGCCATATTACATGGAACTGGAAGTGGAACTGCCTGGTGAATACGTGAATGTCGGACTCAGTCAGTTCGGGGACGACCTGTTCTACGAACCTCAATCGGGAAAATTATTGTTAAAGACTACTACCCAAAGATTTGAGATGCCTGTTTTCTCAATAATGACAGGCAAAAAGGACCTGTCACCTTTCGGGTACGTTTTTGGAGGTACTGACAGCACCTGGGTATATAATGCTAATGGTGAAACAATAACCGATCCTGATGATTATCCGTTCTCGGATATGGACAGGCCGGTTGTAAGAAGTAATAAATATACCCCCGTTACAGTACAGATGCCCGAGGCCGGCGAAAGCTTTGAAATGTACTCAACAATAAGCTACAACACAACCAATATCATTCAGATATATGCCGGTAGCGACAATACACCATACACAAGCGATGATGTTTTCATATTTCCTCCGAATTACTGGGAAAGGATCAATGTAAAACTTGAAATCAGGTAAGGCGTCTCCGGATTTTTTAGGGCCGTAGCTGCAAATCTTAAACCGGGAATTTCTCCATGCGGGTTTCCAGATCGTAACCTGCCTTTTCAGCTGCGCTTATTGCGGTGGTAATAACCACATAATTTTATAATTTATATGATTCTGAGAGGAAATAATTCTCTATTTTTGAGAGATACACCGGTTTCCGGATTCAGTCCGGCGCAGGCATTTCTAAATAATTTAACGCTTAACCATGAAAAGGTCCATATTCTTAATTTTTGCATTTGTTGCCACCACACTGTTGAGAGCCCAGGTTCCGGCCACCATAACAGGCAATTATCCTTCCCCGCTGCAATTTACAACACAACAGGATCACAGGAACATGATGGACCAGCTTGGAATAAAAAGCCTGCGTCCGGGTCCCAGCGGGAATGAATCAGCACCCAATCATGCCAATTATGATGAGACTATTGCCACACCTTATCCCGACCTGCCTGATCTGCTTACTTTAAAGAACGGGAAGAAGGTTAACACGACTGAGATGTGGTGGAAGCTTCGCCGCCCGGAGATAGTAGAAGATATGGAAAGGGAAGTATATGGCCGGCTGCCGGAAAATATCCCGGCCGTAAAATGGACTGTCGATATCTCCGAAAGAGAATTTGTGGGTTTTACTCCCGTTACAGCCAAAAAGCTTACAGGACATGTAGATAATTCCTCCTATCCGCTGATAGATGTAAAAATATCCATGGTGCTCGTAACACCGGCAAATGTTAAAGGTCCGGTGCCGGTTCTGATGATGTTCGGCCGGCCTGCTCTTCCTGCTCCGGCACAACCAAACGGAGAGGATCTTGAGGCTATCAACAGAGCTCTCAGAAAGATGCTTTCCGCCAGCGACCCGGAGATTAAGGCACTACTGGAAAAATATCCTGCATATACACCGCTTACGCGTGCCGCTACCTCTTCTCCTTTTGGCGGAGCTGGCCGGCAGTCAGATCCCAATGCCGATACACCCTCAACACAGCAGCTCCTGGCTGCCGGATGGGGTTATGCCACCATCGATCCCTCATCTGTCCAGGCCGACAACGGAGCAGGTCTTACACGTGGCATCATAGGACTCGTGAACAAAGGTCAGCCCAGGAAACCCGACGACTGGGGGTCATTGCGTGCGTGGGCATGGGGAGCAGCCCGCGGGCTCGATTATCTTGAAACGGACCCTGCTGTGGATGCGAAACATGTTGGTATAGAGGGAGTTTCGCGTTACGGAAAGGCTGCCCTGGTCACTCTTGCATTTGAAGAGCGCTTTGCCTTAGCGCTTGTAGGTTCTTCAGGCAAGGGTGGTGCCACACTCCACCGCCGCAATTTCGGAGAAGCTGTCGAAAGCCTTACCGGCAGCGGCGAGTACCACTGGATGGCAGGCAATTATCTGAAGTACGGCGCGGCCGAATCAAAATCAGGTCCCGGAAATGCAGGTCAGCTGCCGGTGGATTCTCACAGCCTGATAGCTATGTGTGCTCCGAGGCTTACCTTCATCAGCTATGGAATACCTGAAAAGGGGGATGCAAAATGGCTCGACCAGAAGGGGAGCTACATGGCGACGGTAGCCGCAGGAGCGGTTTTCAAACTGCTAGGGGCAAAGGATCTGGGCGTATCGAACGATTATAAGAATGAGGTGATGCCACCATATAATACCGGTATGCTTGAAGGTGATCTTGCCTGGCGTCAGCATGATGGCGGACATACCGATACTCCCAATATGAAGTATTTTATAGAATGGGCTAACAGAAAAATAAACTATAATCCTGTCAGCCAGGGAGGAAGGTGAGATATCAACCGTAAGAATTTACTGCTTCGTTGTAATCCGTCCGGCAAAACCTCCTCTTTCCAGAAGATACATAGTCAGTGATGAAGCCGCATCGACTTCTGTTAAATTTCTTTTCATTGTATCATGAGTGCCATCGGTGAAGAACAGGGCATCATATTTTTTTGAACCTTCGAGGAAGTTCAGAGAGATAGTGACCGTTCTTGCCGTGTCTGTCATCCCGGCAATATACCATGTTGTTCCCTTTCTGCGGGCAATGACGATGTGACTTGCCGGAAGCCCTTCGATATATTTTGTTTCGTCCCAGGCAGCAGGCATATCGCTGATCAGTTCTCTTCCCGGCCATTCAAGAAGTTTTTTGCCGTGTTCGGCATAGATTTTCAATCCGGCCTCATATACAACAGGCATGGCAAGCTGATATGCGTGGGTACCCGGCGACCTCTCAAAGTGAATAACGGTGTAGCTTACCGGCCCCATAATATTTCTTATATATGGTATTGTAAGATCATTTGCCGCAGGTTTGGTCCTTCTTTCCATTCCGTCGACACCCTCGAGCGTCATCAGGTTCGGGAACTGTCTTCTTTCACCCGAAGGCATTGTATTTCCGTGCAGTTCAAGCAGAAAAAGGTTCTTGATAGCCAGTTCAAAGATCCAGTCCCTCATCTGCAGACTCTGCTGGGTATCTTCATAATCCATCCATTCGCGGGGGTTTTCACTAAGGGTATTATGGTCAAAGAAATCAATCTTGGCTCCCTTCAGTCCCCATGAAGCATACTGGCTCATTGTTTCAGCTGCTTTCTCGGGGGTGTTGAATTCACGTGTATGAGCCCATCCAATCACATTAACATTTTTCCTAGCTGCATATTTAACTATAGCAGTAACGGAATCGGCGCCTCCCCATTTATTTGCGAATCCCGCATCGGCCATATAGTAATCCCATCCCATTTCAGCGGCAGCATCGATCCACATTCTGGGTTTGTCGGCATCTTTAGCAATATAATCCCACATCACGTTGCCGGGTCTGATCCAGTCTTTTACTGAGCCGTCATCATTCAGATATTCACTCCGTGTCGGAGGGTTGAGGTTTTCCATCATGTATGATTCTACTATCCTTCCGGGGTTGTCGGGTGAAATGATGATCATCCTCCATGGTGATTTGAAGGGCAGGGAGGCAACTACAGGGCCTGTTTTCTCCTGGTCGAGAGGGAAACGGTAATGAAACACTGATCCTTCTCTTTTGAAGTGGGGCTGGATATAGTTACCATACGTGGCTGCCTGTCCGATCAGCGCAAAATGCTTACTATCTTTCAGTTGTGCCAGCACGGGAGTCGACAGCATATCGTCCTCAATCGGGCCCAGCGCGCTTTCGTATCCGTATCTGTTAGGATGTGGCTGTCCCCAGTATGTGAAATCATTACCCGCCAGCGCAACCGTACTGTTCTCATAATGTATTGTTACTTCTCCTGCCCCGTCTATCTCATATCTGAATGCCACTCCGTCATTATATACCCTGAAACGGATATCCAGTGTGTGCCTGGCTTTTCTTACGGTCAGCAGCAGTTCGTTTGCCTTATTCTGGTATGACGATACTTTTCCCTGGGGAAGAGTATATGTTTCATCTATTGATCCTGGTGTTGCCTTTTTCAGTTTTACTCCTGAGCTGAAATCGCCGGCATCGGTGTTCAGACCCATTGCTCCGGGCAGAAGTATTTGCTGATTTCCTTGCGAGACACTATATTCCAGTGAGCCTTTATCGCTGTTGTATTCAATTACAGCCGTCAGATTTCCGTCGGGTGATACTACCCTGAATTCAGATTGTCTTGTACATGATCCCGTAACAGCTACTGTTAACAGAACCGAAAAAAGATAAGAAAGCAGTCTCATATTTTTAAGGGTTGTGATTAAAACGTAAAGTACGTTATTTTTATAATCCAAAGACCCAGGCTGCAAGTGAAAAGTAAATCCAGACTCCAAGAATATCGGCTACAGAAGTAATTAGTGGGGCGCTTGCTGTTGCAGGGTCGATTTTCAATTTGGTGAAAACAAATGGTATGGTTAGTCCCACAAGACTGCCTGCCATAACTG
>JAFGXX010000073.1 GCA_016936435.1 Bacteroidales bacterium | reverse complement strand
GGTTCATAATAAACATCGCCGCTCATGGCTTCCCAGTTGCCGTCAAATGCCAGTCCGATGAGATGACCTTGGTCATTCAGTACCGGGCTGCCGGAATTTCCTCCGGTTATATCATTTGTGGTTAGGAAGTTCACAGGCATATATCCTTCTGATGATGCATATCTCCCGAATTCCTTTCTTGCGTTAAGATCGATAAGCCTCTGCGGAAGATCGAATTCGTAGTCACCGGGTTTGTATTTGTCGATTACACCCTGCAGGGTTGTGTAATGTTTGTAGGTGACGGCATCCCTGGGGTCATAGTCGCGGACAGTTCCGTAGGTAAGCCTCATCGTTGAATTTGCATCAGGGTAAAGTGTCTTCTCCGGGATCATTTCTCTCAGGGCAGCAATCCATAATCTCTGACCTTTGGCGAGATCTGCATCAAATTTGCTTCTCTCCGGGCCGATGGACTGTGCAACTTTTGTGATTGAATTATAAGTAACAAGTACAGGATCTTTTTCGAGAACTTTCACGCTGGGTTTTGCAAGAAAAGCATTTAAGCTTGCTTCTCCTGTGAAAATCGACTTTGCGAACATGTTGTCAACGAATTTGTCAATGTCGCCCTTGAATTTCTTGTCAACCACATTTACGTAAAAGTCAGGATGGAACTTAACAGGTACGTCTTCGCGGTACAGTTTTAGCATGGCCTTTGTCGACTTCTGATCGGTGGGAGCACTGTAATCCTTGTAAAGGCCTGCCAGATTTTCCTTAAGTCTTGCAGCCAGTTCGCTTATCCTTTCCTGTTCACCCGATTTTAACGCTGTCAGAAGCTGGTTTCCCACCTGACTGTAAGAAAGGATCTCGCAGCCCTGGATACATTCACTCAGGTACTGGTATGCATTTTGAAATTCGGCCCTTCCTTCGATCGATGTTTTAATAAGGTTAAGAGCTTCCCCGTATTTTGCCCTGCGTGATGCTTCAGCATTGACCCAGGTGTTGAATTGATTTTCTATCTGCTGCTTCTTGTCAATGACGTTGAGATTGCGGAGCTGGTTATTCTGTCCTATGGAATATTTCCAGTAGTTTGATGAGCCTGAATATTTTGATGCATACTGAAGGTTGATTTTCGGATCGGAAACCATATCGGCCATCCAGATATCCTGCTTTATACCTCTTATTTTTATCCTGTTGGGATTGGTAATTTTCAGGATCTCGTCGACTTCGTAAGATGTGTAGTATCTCTGTGTCCTGCCGGGATAGCCCAGTATCATGGCATAGTCGCCCGGATTACGGTCTTTCAGAGAGACTGACAACCAGTATTTAGGTTTGAGAGGGATGTTTTCCTTCGAATAGGGTGCCGGTTTGCCGTCGGGTCCCGAGTAAACGCGGAAAACACTGAAGTCGCCTGTATGGCGGGGCCATTCCCAGTTGTCGGTATCGAAACCGAATTTTCCTATCGACGACGGGGGAGCACCTACAAATCTTACATCGTTGTATCTTTCATATACAAGAAGGTAGAAATAATTGCCTCCATAAAAAGAGGAAACCTGAGACCTGTAGTTGTTACCTTCCCTGGCCTTGCTTTCTATTGCAGTCCTGGCGCTGTTGATAGCACTGTTTCTTTCAATTTCGCTCATGCCTTCCTTTACATCTGCCAGTATCTGCTGTGTAACATCCTCAATCTTCACGAGGAAGGTAACCGAAAGACCCCTGGCAGGAAGTTCTTCTTCCTTCGTTTTGGCCCAGAAGCCATCCTTGAGATAGTCGTGTTCCACCGTGCTGAGTGACTGGATAGAACCATAACCGCAATGGTGATTGGTAAGGAGAAGTCCCTGGGAAGAAACTATCTCACCTGTACAGCCTCCGCCGAAGATGACGATGGCATCCTTGAGGCATGCTTTGTTGATGCTGTAAATGTCTTCAGCACTTAATTTAAGACCAAGTTCGGTCATCTTTCCTATGTTGAGCTTCTCGATAAGAGGCAGGAGCCACATACCCTCGTCGGCCCTCGTTTTCATACCTGAACTCAGCAGGATGATCAAAAGAATTCCAAATATTTTCTTCATGATGTATTTATTTTAGGATTTGTTCAAAGCAACTGGCAAATATAACTTTTATATTGAATTCATTGTATGTCAGAAGTCAATTGACAACTGCGTTTCATAAAGCAGGAAGCTCTTTCTGTGGAAGGGGGTGATACCGTGTTGCCGGATTGCCTCCCTGTGAAAGGATGTTGCATACCCTTTGTTCTTATCCCAGCCATATTGCGGGAATTCCTCATGGATACTGATCATATATTCATCGCGGAAGGTTTTCGCCAGGACCGAGGCAGCCGCTATTGAAAAATAGAGAGAGTCGCCTCTGACGATTGTTTTGTAGCCGGTGTTGCCATAGGGAAAGAATTTGTTTCCGTCGATCAGAAGGAAGGCGGGCTTTACACTGAGGCCGTCAAGGGCCAGGTGCATCGCCCTTATCGATGCTCTGAGGATGTTCATCCTGTCGATCTCTTCACTGCCCACAAAAGCCACGTTCCATGCAAGTGCTGTTTCAATAATTTCATTTTTAAGGATATCCCTTTGTTTTGCCGTAAGTTGCTTTGAGTCATTCAGCACTTCATGTCTGAAATTTTTAGGAAGGATGACAGCTGCAGCTGTAACCGGACCGGCCAGGCATCCTCTTCCTGCTTCATCACAGCCTGCTTCAACTATGTTTTTATATAGAAAAGGCTTTAACATGTTGTAGATCAATAAGCCCTAATTCAATTTTATAAGCTTTTCTGTCATCGGCTCGATTTTATACAAAAAATATTTTTAAGTGAATTGAAATTTTCATGGAAGTTATTAACACATTTATCAACAAAAAATATAGATTTGTCAAACTATTGATTATTTTTGAGTATTCAGTTTATTGGTTCAAATGTACAAAGGATTCAGGTTATTATTATTAATTCTGCCTGTATTGTGGTCGGATCTGCTCTCACAGTCTATATCCCATCAGGTTCTGGTGCCTGCTGCAGGAATCAGATCAGATGGCAATTTTGCTATCTCGCAGACCATCGGGGAAACCATGGTGGAAATGACCAAAAATTCTTATTACATTCTGACACAGGGATTCCAACAGTCCAGTATCAGGGAATTTGAGTTTGATGATAAACTTGAAATTGTAAGGGTTTTTCCGAATCCGGTAAACGATTACATTACACTTGAAATGACAGGCCGCAAAGCAAGGAGTTTCAGCATAGAGTTCCTTGATCTGACCGGAAGGGTTGTGATTTCAGTCAGGAAAACCTTCGGACCCAATTACTGGTACAGGGAACAATATAACGTGAGCGGACTTATGGGAGGGCTTTACCT
>JAFGXX010000072.1 GCA_016936435.1 Bacteroidales bacterium | reverse complement strand
TTCCTGTCGAGGGTGTTCTTCGCGTTTTCCCTGCATCCCACCATGCATCCTCCGCATTCGGTACAGGCTTTTCGAACCGGTCCCAGACCGTTGAAGTAGGGATCTGTGTCATCATTTCCCTTTTCCAGGTTTACCCCCACATGCACTGTCTCAAAGGTTTCATGTACATTCATGTCCCTTGCGACCTCTTCCAGGATTACATCTTCGATATTACGCTTCGTATATTTTGTCCTTCCCAGCATGAAAGAGGCCTTGTTATAGAAAGGCCCCAGAATACGTTTCCAGTCTCCGAATCTTTCCCAGGCAGCGTTTCTGAAAAAAGCATCGGGCGGTTTGTAGAGGGTGTTTGCATATACAAGGCTTCCGCCTCCCACGCCTGTACCGCTAAGGATGCTCGCGGTTGAATAGAACGAAAGCTTCTGGAATCCAAAAAGCCTCAGTGATGGCACCCACAGGTATTTCGGCAGGTTCCAGTTCGTTTTCGGGAAATCGGAGGGGTTAAAACGGAGGCCCTGTTCCAGGGTCAGAACCCTGTAGCCTTTTTCAGTGAGACGCAGACTTGCCACGCTACCGCCGAAGCCTGAACCTATCACTATATAGTCATAAACCATCTCCGGTCAGTTAACCCCTTCAGATCTGTTAAAGATAAACGCTCCTTTCGATTCTTCTGACCGGAAAGTGTTCAGGAAACTGATTGTCAGGATGTTGTTTTCACTGTTAACGCTCCAGGTCTCAGTCGATTTAAAATCTATCGGGCCTTCATACGTTTGAGCAGTAGTTGTTGCCTCATGGATAATAGTCAGATCCTTTTCCTTCCAGGTTGCTTTTGCCTTCCTTTGCATGTCATAAACGATATTTGCAATTTCCTTTCCATCAAGAGTCAGGTTTTCTTTAATGGGATAAATCTGCCCGTCCCCGGTGTCATAAAACCTTTCTGTCAGAAGAGAGTCCCCTTTTATGTTAACTGATATTTTTTTAAGAACGGGAAAACTACCTGTAACAGGCACTTTTGACAAGTCAAGTTTCCAGGTTCCTCTGAAATCAGCCTTTTGTCCCGACAGATAAAAGGGCAGCACCAGCAACGAAAGGGATAAAATAATTTGTAAAGCAGCTTTTTTCATAAGTTGTTTCAATATTGTTATGGAATGCAAAGTAACCTTATTTTTTTAAACCTGAATGTAAATGTATATTTAAGCAGGACTGAATTTTTCACTTATCAGCTCCGGCCATTTGAGGTCCATCTCCTCAAGGCTTTTAAGCACTACTTCTGCCACAGCATAGGTCTTCTGCCAGTTCTTGTCGGCGGGTACTATATGCCAGGGTATCTCATTGCAGTTGTTAAGTATCTTTTCGTATACTTCATGGTATTCATCATACTTCTCCCTGGTATCCCAGTCGCCGTCCTTGTGCTTCCAGTGTTTTTCCTTTAATCCAATCCGTTCCTTAAGCCTTTCTTCCTGTGCTTCCTTAGATACATGGAGGAAAAATTTCAGCACCCTGGTTCCATTCTGTTCCACAAGGTTCTCGAATTCGTTTATGATACTGAAACGCCTGGCTATGATTTCAGGAGCAATAAATTTTTCCACTGAGGGAACAAGGATATCTTCATAATGAGAACGAATGAAGACCATGGTCTGACCTTTTCGCGGGACCTGTTTATGAACTCTCCACAGGAAATCGTGAGCATACTCCTCATCTGTGGGCTTTTTGAAACTGTAGGTGCCAAAGCATACCGGATTACAATAATTAAGGACTCCTTTTGTGACACCGTCTTTTCCTGATGCATCCGTGCCCTGAAGCACTATCAGAAGGCTCCTTTTGTTTTCAGCGTACATCTTATACTGCAGCTCTCCGATGCGCTTAAGTATCTTCTTCGTTTTTTCCTGGATTTTTTTCTTGTCCCATTCCCTGTTAAGTGTCGGGTAATCGCTTAGTTTTATTTTCATCTCAGTATTTTTTTATACTTATAAAATTTAAATATACCCTTATAATAATGAACCAGTTACTTGTTTTTCTGTTTAAGTGTAAATAACTGATCTGTTTTTATGAAATTGATCATTCAATAATTTGCCGGTCTGCTAATGTACTTCAATTTTTTAAACCGCCACATGGTTCATAGTCCTTTGCCTCAGCTTCAAAGTGCAAAGCCTGCATAAAGTAAACTTCCCTGTGATAACCTGAAAATTGTTTATTTTTATAAAAAAATGAAAACCACTTTTTACAAACTTATCTGACTTGCCTTCAGAATGGTAAAACCTCCAGCCTCTTTGATCTTTATGGTCCTGTTCATTCTGATTACCGCGTCATGCGGGAATAAGAAGAAGAATGTCAACGCAAAGCAGGAAGTTTCAGATGTATCTTTTGCAGTAAAAGATTCTTCATATCTTTTCGACGGCAAAACGCTCCAGGGCTGGGAAATAGCTAATTTCGGACCGCAGGGACCTGTGTACGTATCGGGCGGGGCCATTATTCTTTCAATGGGCGACGGCCCTACCGGGGTTACATGGAAGGGTGATTTCCCAAAAGTCGATTACAGGGTTAGCCTGGAAGCGAAAAGGATTTCGGGTAATGATTTTTTCTGCGGGATGACATTCCCGGTTGAAGATGATCCCTGTACACTGATTGTCGGAGGATGGGGCGGACCGGTAGTCGGACTTAGCTGCATCGACATGAAGGATGCTTCGGAAAATGAGACTACGAAACTTATGAAATTTGAGACCGGCAGATGGTATAATATTTGTCTAGAAGTTGAAAGAGACAGTATCAGGGCCTTTATCGACGGCGAAAAGTTGGTTGATGTGGAGATAAGGGGTAAAATCATTTCGATACGACCTGAAGTGGAGCTGTCCAGGCCTTTCGGAATAGCGTCGTGGCGAACTACGGCGGCGCTGAGGAACATCAGGGTTGAAAGAATTTAAGAAGACGGAGGACGGAAGAAGGAGTGGGGGAGTGGGAGAGTGGGAGAGTGGGAGAGAGGGAGAGAGGGAGAGTGGGAGACAAGGAGTCCTGTCTTGAGGGACGACGAAGTTCCGCGATAGCGGAAGTGGGTGAGTGGGTGAGTGAGAGTGAGAAGAGGATTTATTGTAATTGGGAAAAGATATGAAAAAATTACTACCACTGGTATTTGCAGTTGCATTTCTGATCTCCTGTAAAACCAACGAGCTGTATCTCAGTGTTGTGGAACCCGCACCCGTGACACTGTCGCGGGAGATAAAAAAAGTTGGTGTCATTAACCGCAGCATACCGACTGATGAGACAAAGATCCTCGACGTTATTGACAAGGCACTGTCTCTCGAAGGTGTCGACCTCGACAAGGACGGAGCGGAACAGGCTATAAAAGGCCTCTCGGAGGAGCTGAGAAATAACGCCAGGTTCGATGAGATAAAGATACTTACAGAAACAGAATTCAGAACCCCGAAGCTGGGAATATTTCCTGTACCCCTTTCCTGGGAGATAGTCGACAAAATATGCAGGGAGGAAGGCAGCGATGCCCTCTTTGCCCTTGAGTATTATGATACTGATACCAGGCTTAATTATACAACGCATGAAGCCGGTTCAAAGGAAATACTGGGTGTTACACTCCCTTCTGTCGTTCACCAGGCCAATATGGAAACGGTAGTGAAGACAGGATGGCGCATATATGATCCAGGCAACCGGATTATTGCAGATGAGTTCAATCATTTTCAGTCTTTTGTTTTCCAGGGAACCGGGCCCAACCCACTTGTCGCAGTTGCAGGTCTTGTAGGAAGGAAAGAAGCCATTACTGACGTAAGTAACAGGGCCGGTCATAGTTATGCCCTTAGGATAATCCCATTCATGAACAGGGTTTACCGCGATTATTTCGTTAAGGGAACTGATAATTTCAAGACCGCAAAACGCAGAGCCCGCGTGGGGCAATGGAATGAAGCTGCGGAATTATGGGAACTGGAAACTGCCAGCCCGAAAAGAAAAGTAGCCGGAAGAGCCTGCTACAACATGGGGATAATAAATGAGATCAACGGCTACCCTGAAGAAGCCCTTGTGTGGGTTCAGAAAGCATATACCGATTACAATATCCGTCAGGCCAGGGATTATGCCCGTATACTTGAAAACAGGTTATACAAATTGAGAATACTCTCCGAACAGGAACAATAATTACAGGTAAACGGAATATTTCGGGTATTTCATTTGTCAGTTACCTGATTTTCACCCTATGAACCTGTTAACCTGCACTCTTCTTCTTTTGTTCTGCTCCTTAACGGGGAACACCCGTTCTGCTTCAATTTTTCAGTCAGATGATCTTTACTGCAGGACCGGGCTTCAGCCTGATTCTCTGAGAGACAGGCAGCATCTGTACAACGGTGTGCTGTGGGCTAACAGCTACAGAAGGATCACGGGCGATCCCTACCTTTTTACCAATATCTTCCTCCCGGCCGAATTAAGCTTCAACGGAAGGAAATTCACCGAAGTAAAATTACGTTATGACATACATAACGATCATATAATGATACCGTTAAACCTCGACCAGATCATTATCATGAACAAGGAAATGGTCGACAGTTTCTCGATCAGCTATAACAACAGGGTATATAATTTTATAAATAACCATTCTGATACCCTGCCCGCTATAAGCGGTTATCTTAATATCCTTTACAAAGGCCGTTCGGCTCTTTATGTGAAGTATGAAAAGAAAATCAATATGGAGGTCACAGATTACAGTGACGGTGAATTTTACCAGCGTCAGAGAGTTCTGTTTGTTACTGACGGCAGAGTCCATGAACTTTCAAAGCTGAAAGACATCTTCAATATTGCAGGCGATAAGAAGAAGATGATTCGCAGCTATATGAACGAGAACAGGATAAAAGTCAACAGGAAACAACCTGACAGCTTCATCCCGCTCGTCAGGTTTTACGACTCACTGAAGATGTGAAGGCGATAATGAAAATCAGGATCCTTGCTGCCGGATTTTTACTTATATGTGCTTTCAGTCTGAATGCCCAGGAAAAATATACCGTAAACTGGGATTATGCCGGACAGTCATTCACCGATTTTGTGATCACTGCCGAATCAAAACTTCCTGTGAGGTTCTTCTTCAGGGATGAATGGATCGGCAGCCTGGTTCCCGAACACTATCCCGGGTGTAAAGATCTTAACTGTGTACTGGAGAACCTTTTCCGCGGGACATCTCTTTACTACTATATGGATGATGAAGGTAATGTGATCATTACCAGGGATTTTGCAGTGACATCACAGGAACATACGGGTAAGGAGAGCCCGGTCCTCAACAGAGAATATTCCGATTCACTGGAGAGCCTGAGAAAATTTGAAGTCCTGTTCCTTGAGATCGGTAACAGGGCTGATGCAGGACTTCCCGGCAAAGTCATCATTTCCGGCTATGTTACAGACCGGACAACAGGAGAGCCACTTCCGGGTGTTAGTGTTTATGTCCCGGCTTTCTCGTACGGAGCGGTTACAAATGCAAATGGTTATTATTCAATGTCGCTGCCCAGAGGCGGACATCTGATCCGTTTCACTTTCATTGGTATGAGGGAGCTGAGGGTTAACCTCCGGCTCAATGGTCCCGGTGAGATGTCTCTGAATATGCAGAGTATCCTGATACCTCTGAAGGAGACTGTTGTCTCTGCTGACAGGAATGTAACACTGCAACGACTTGAAGCAGGTGTTGAAAAAATTAACATCCTTGGCATGAAAATGCTTCCGGCATTAATGGGTGAGGCGGATGTACTTAAAAATATACTCCTCGTTACAGGTGTTCAGAATACGGGAGAAGGTTCATCAGGATTTAATGTAAGAGGTGGTTCTGCCGACCAGAATTTGATACTGCTCGACGGTGCACCCGTTTATAATTCCTCTCATTTCTTCGGATTCTTTTCGGCTATCAATTCCGACGTCATAAATGATGTAACACTCTATAAGGGAGGTATGCCGGCAAGGTTCGGAGGAAGGATATCCTCGGTAATCGATATTGCAACCTCCGATGGTGACAGAAAAGAATTCAGGGGCAATGCAGGTATCAGCCCTGTTACAGCCCACATAAAAGCTGAAGGCCCTCTGGTCGGGGATACACTTTCGTACTTTATCGCAGGAAGAATAACTTATTCGAACTGGCTGTTCAGTCTCATGGACAGGTTATCGCCTGGTAACAGCAGAGCCTCCTTCTTCGATGTAAATACAAAGCTTAGCTACACTCCCGACATAAAGAACAGGATAGAACTTTCGGCTTACCTCAGCCGCGACGGTTTCGGCATCGACTCAACGACCTTTTACAGGTATGGAAATATAATCGTAAGCCTCAACTGGAAACATTTATGGAACAGCCGCTTCCATTCCAACCTTACCCTCAGCCACAGTGCCTATGATCTCAATGTTCAGCATAATGAGATACCCAACGAAGAATACAGGGTTATGCACGACATTGGCACAACATCCCTTAAAGCCGATTTCAACCTGTACAGAGGATTGCACGAGATCAATTTCGGCGTTGGCATGAACTATCACGTTCTGCTTCCTGGAAATTACCTGCCGGCAGGCGATTCCTCCATTATAGTGCCTTACATCATGCAGAGGGAGAAAGCTCTTGAAGGGTCCTTGTATGGTTCCGACAGAATTAAGCTCACTGATCATCTGTCGGCGGAAGCAGGGATTAGGTTTTCTTCTTTCTTTACCTTCGGTCCCCGAAATGTACTTCTCTACGATCAGCGTTACTCAAAAAGCCGCTATAGTGTTACAGATACAATTCATTATGGAAGTGGCGATCTGTTAAGCAGTTATGCTGGTCCGGAACTAAGAGCTTCACTGAATCTCAGGCTCTCGCAGAATAATTCCCTTAAAATTAATTATAGCAGAACAAGGCAATATATGCATCTTCTCTCAAATTCTGCTTCCATTTCTCCAACCGACACATGGAAGCTTTGCGATAATTATCTGCTTCCTGAAACGGGCGACCAGTATGCCCTGGGCTTCTACCAGTTCCTCTTTGGAAGGAAGGCAGAAACTTCGGCAGAGCTTTACTACAAAACAATAAGGAATATGACCGATTTCAAGGGAGGGACAGTCCTGACAATGACGGGTAATATTGAACAGGATCTTATCTATGTTAGGGGAAAAGCATACGGAGTTGAGCTCTCAGTGAAAAAAAATGAGGGCAGGTTCAGGTATAACATCGGTTACACCTATGCCCGTACATTCGCGAGAAGCACCGGTGAGTTCAGGGATGAATCGGTAAACGGAGGGCAATGGTATCCTGCCAGTTATGACCGACCGCACGACCTTAAGGTTAATTTTAACTATCTGTATTCCAGGAGGTTGAATCTTTCTGCCAGTTACACTTACAGTTCCGGGCGGCCCCTGACGCTGCCAATTTCACAGTACCATTACAACGGCATTCTGCTGATCCATTATTCGGAGCGAAATAAATACAGGATCCCGTATTATTCGAGGCTCGATATTTCGGCCAGGCTGAACGGCAACCTGAAGATAAAAAAGATAGCACATCCCTACTGGACTTTCTCAGTATATAACCTCCTGGGCAGGGACAACGTCTATTCGGTTTATTTTGTTGAAGAGAGCGACAGGATCAGAGGTTATCAGCTTTCGGTCTTCGGCACAGCAATACCTTCCGTCTCATTTAGTTTTGATTTCTGAAAAATGAAATATCTAACGCTCATATTATCCTTACTTTTCACTTTCTGCGGATGTGTCACGGAATATATACCCGATCTCCACGAAAACGAAGAGCTTCTTGTAGTGGAAGGTCTTATTACTGATCAGCCAGTTGCCAACGTAATAAAAATATACAAGACTGATCCTCTCTGGACCAATGACTTCAGAACTCCTCTGGAAAATTGCAGCGTATGGATCTCCGATGATTCAGGAAAAACTGACACTCTCGAACAACAGCGTGAAGGAGTATTTGTAACCGATCCTGCAACTTTCACGGGGGTTCCGGGAAAAACCTACACCCTCCATTTTACAGCCCTTTCCGGAACTGAACTTCGTACATATGAGTCGCTTCCCGTAAAAATGCTGCCCGTTCCTCCTGTTGATTCGGTTTATTATGAGAAACAGGATTATGTTTATAACCATCTTCCCTTTGAAGGATGCAGGATCTGTATCGACACCCGCGATCCGTCGGGTCAGTGTAATTACTACAGGTGGGAATATGTTGAAACATGGGAATTCAGGCTTCCTTTCGACGTCGCCAACAAGGTTTGCTGGGTTACTGAAGAGTCGGAAGAGATACTAATAAAAGATGCTTCAATGTTCAGCGGGAACAGTATACTCAAATATCCTGTTAAAAATATTACCAATCCTGTCGACCGGCTTGGTATAAGGTACAGTATCCTGGTGAACCAGTATTCCCTTTCCGAAGAAGAATATTCTTTCTGGGAACGTTTAGGGAACAGCAGGGAACAGGTTGGCGGACTGTATGATATAATACCTTCAAGCATCCCGGGTAACATATTCTGTGTTGAAGAAAAACTGGAAAAGGTGCTTGGCTATTTCAGTGTTTCGGCAATTAAGTCGGAGCGTTTGACCATAAAGGAAAAATTTAAAGGATGGAACACGCTGTATCTCAACTGTGTAACAGACACACTGGCAGGCACTGATCCTGTTGAAGGTGAGAATGTATTCTGGTGGGTACTGTACGATCATACCGATTCGGTACCCCCTGTGCGCTACCTGACAAACAAAAGGTACTGCGGCGACTGTACATCGAGAGGGACGACCATAAAACCAGACTTCTGGGATGATGAAGAATAAGATGAGGGAAAAAATATCGTTATGAGATTTATCAGAGACATATTGCCCTTTTTACTGATTATCCTTCTACTTTCTTCGAAAGTGACAGGTCAGCCGGTCTCAGATCCTGCTTCGGACATATCGGAAAGATTTTCCGGATACGTTGAATCAGTGCCATGGGAAGAAGCATTTATTCACACCGACAGGAAGGGGTATATAGCAGGTGAGCTGCTATGGTTTAAGGCTTACCTGGTTGAGAGATCTGACCTGCGACTGTCAGATCACAGCAGTATCATGTATCTGGAACTGCTCGATCCGGCCGGTAAACCAGTAAAACAGAGCAGGATACTCCTTAAGGGCGGTGTCGGTGACGGAAACATGAAACTTTCGGATACCCTCCTGTCAGGAACATACACAATACGCGCATATACACACTGGATGAGGAATTTCATGCCCGGCAACTGCTTTTCAAAGGAGATAACCATTTATAATTCATATAAAACAGGTGTATTTCTGAGGAAACTGCGGACGGAACCCGGGTCTGAAGCATATACTGACAGTGATAGCTCAGACAGTCTTTTTGATATGAAGACCCTTTTCAATGCTGAAGGCGATCTGGAAGTATTGATAAATACTACCGGTGTTCCGGATTACAGGGAAAATGAATTATTCTGTCTCTTTGTCAGAAGGGGAGGAGAAATCCTTTCCGCCACGAACGAAAAGATGACGGCTGGGAGATTTCATGCTGTTATTCCCTTTCAGAAATTAAAGCCGGGGCTGGTATGTGTGACATTGTTTGACTTCAGAAACGATCCTCTTTGCGAACGCTACCTTTATGTCAGGAACAACAATGAAAATGTCGGTAGTGATGAAAATGTAAGGATTTACGGGAAAAGACAGAAGGTGAAAATTGAAACCGGCCCCCTGTTCATGGATGAGGGCAATGAAACTGCATCATTGAGTGTTTCGGTTGTTCCTCTGACACCTTCGTCTGAGAGTCCGGACATAAACGCTTATCTTTTTTTCGGAACAGAGTATGGAGATGAACAGGTACGGCAGCCTGCCGGAAGAAGACCTGGGGAATTGCCTGAGGAAGAAATGGACCGGATCCTCCGGAACCTGAAGAGCCGGTGGGTGATCTGGGAAAATGTGTTTTCGGGAGAAGACAAAAGGTTTGTGTATCCTCCTGAAAAGGAAGAGCATTTCATCTATGCTACACTTATGGAAACAGAGGTATGGCCTGCACTTCAGGATCAGGTCGTGATTATGTCTTCACCGGCCGAAACGCCGTTGTTCCAGTACGCGGTAACCGATACTTCAGGCAATTTCAGCATGGTAGTCCCGGCAGATGAGTATCGAAGAGACCTGATCATCCAACCCGACGACCACGCTACATTCTCGGGGATAAAGCTGCGGTCACAGTTCCATGATAATGATCCAGGGAATGCCGTTATTCAGGATACTGCCCTGGCAGCTCTTCCTCCAGAAATATTTAAGTGGAGTATGAATCACAGGATAAGTGCAATATATGGAATTCCCTTCTCTGAAAATGAAAATGAGATAAAATCAGCTCCTGGATCCCTGAGACGTTTCTATGGCAAGCCCGGCTTCGAGCTGCTGACGGATGACTATACTTCTCTGCCACTAATGGAAGAAGTATTCTTTGAGCTGGTACCGGGAGTGAAGTTGATAAAACTGGATTCCGGCTGGGATATCAGACTTGTTGATCCACTTGGGAATGAGCTGTTCGAAGAGCCACCCTGTCTGATGATCGACGGGGTAATAGTAAAGGATCAGTCTCTGGCAGGAAATCTCGATCCGGCCCTGCTTAAAAAAATTGATGTTATAACAGATATTTACATGGTCGACGCTTTTCAGTTCCATGGTATTGTTAATCTTATAACAAGAGATGCTGATTTCAGCTCCGTTCCTCTTTCCGGCAAAGCTCTAAGGCTTGATTACAGTATATCAGAGCCTCCGGTTAAATTCGTTTCCCCTGAGTATGATAATCCTGAAGTCTTAAGAAGCCGCATTCCTGATTTCAGGAACACTATGTACTGGAATCCCGATCCAGGTAGCGGAAGGGACGGAAATGCGGTTTTTGAATTCTGGACCTCAGATTATGCTTCAGAATATGAAATATGCATTCAGGGAATAAGCCCGGATGGTGAGCTTATTTCATGGAAGAAGGTTTTCATTACAGAACAGAAGTAAAATTAAGTTCACAGTGAGGGTTCTGTCACTACCATCTCCCCGGCCGGGGTATGATTTTTATTTCAGTTCCAATATCTTTCTTCAATTCATGCCTTCGGGTTATTTTTTTTCTTAAATTTCTATCCGTAAAAATAACCTCCTAACCTGTTCTTCTTATGGAAACAATTTATGCTTTTATGGTGGCTCTTATGTTGTCACCCGGGATTATATCTTTACCCTCAATGTCTGAAACTTATCCCCAGGCAGATAACGTAGCGGCCTTTCTTGGTCAATGGACCATCGACATCTCCGGAGGATCGGTCGGATGGATAGAAGTCCGGCAGGATAAAAACTACCTTAACGGCGACATACTCTGGGGCGGCGGAAGTGTCCTGCCTGTCTCAAATATTTTTGTTGCCTCCGGACCAAAGCTGATCATTCAGCGCTCGAACAATGTAGTCCGGACCAGGGATGAAAACAACAATCCACTCCTTACAATGGTTGTCACCGACTGGCTCGAGATCGTGAAAGACGGTGACAATGCCATAAAAGGGATCTTATTGCGTCCGCGACGCGACGGAAAAGCTGTGGACACGACAAGGTTCACCGGTAAAAAGCTTCCTCCGGTTCCGTCTGCACCGGATCTCTCCTCCTTAAAGTTCGGTAAACCCCTTACCATATTCAATGGTAAAAACCTCGATGGCTGGCGCCTTATTAATCCCAGACAGAAAAACGGATGGAAAGTTGTTGAGGGAACATTGTTGAATGATCCCGTCCAGCCTGCTGAAGGACCGCATGTCAGTTTCGGCAACCTGAGGACAGAAGGTGTTTTTGAGGATTTCAACCTTAAGATCGAGGTAAATGTCCCTGCAGGAAGCAACAGCGGTATCTACCTGAGAGGCATGTATGAGATACAGGTTTCCGACTCTTACCAAAGGCCACTCGACAGTCACAATATGGGTGGATTGTACAGCAGGATAAAACCGTCGGTAAATGCCGAAAAGGAAGCAGGCAGCTGGCAGTCATTCGATATAACCCTGTGCCGGAGGCACCTGACAGTAGTTCTTAATGGCGTGAAAATTATTGATAATCAGCCAGTATTCGGGCCTACCGGAGGCGCAATGCAGTCTGATGTCTTTGCCCCGGGCCCGATATATCTGCAGGGCGATCATGGGAAAGTCGCATACAGAAACATTGTCCTGACACCCATCTTAAAATAAAGAAAATGAAAGAAAAAATATCAGAAAAGAAAAGCAGGAGGGAATTTATAACCACTTCTGCTGCAGCCCTGGCCGGGTTCACAATATTGCCTTCACATGCATTGTCAGGTTTCGGTCACACGGCGCCATCCGACAAACTGAATATAGCCGGCATTGGCATAGGCGGAATGGGAAAAAACAATCTTGCCAATGTCGCGAAGACCGAAAATATTGTAGCTCTGTGTGACGTTGACTGGAGGGACAGGGTAGCAAGGGTCTTCAAGCTCTATCCGGATGCAAAGCAATACAAGGATTACCGGGTGATGCTCGACAAGCATAAAGAGATCGATGCGGTCATCGTTGGTACATCCGACCATACACATGCAGTGATAAGCATGGAAGCAATAAAAAGGGGGAAACATGTTTTCACACAAAAACCTCTTACCCACACAGTTTATGAGGCAAGAGCCCTTGCCGCAGCTGCAAAGAAATATAAGGTGGCCACGCAGATGGGAAACCAGGGACAGGCTTCTGACGGGCCCCGACGCCTGAGAGAGATGATCTGGGACGGCGTTATAGGTCCGGTGAGAGAGGTTCACGTGTGGACCGACAGGCCCAACAGGGGACTCCTTGGAACCTACTGGCCGCAGGGAGTGCCACGTCCTTCTGATACGCCGGCGGTGCCTGCTGAACTCGACTGGGATCTTTTTGTGGGACCGGCCCCCATGAGGCCATATCATCCCTCTTACCATCCCTTCAACTGGAGAGGATGGTGGGACTTCGGAACCGGTGCTCTCGGAGATATCGGATGTCATTCCCTCGACCCGGTTTTCAGGGCGCTGAAGCTTAAATATCCCACAAGCATCCAGGCGGTGTCATCGCTGGTGAATGAGGAAAGCTACCCTCTTGCCTCGATCGTAAAATATGAATTCCCTGCCAGGGAAGACATGCCTCCCCTTACAATCACATGGTACGATGGAGGAATGCGCCCGATGCGGATCCCTGAAATGGAGGAAGGCATGAAACTGGGCCCGGGAGGCACCTTATTTATAGGAGACAAGGGAAAAATACTCGACAACGCGATATTGCCACTTGAGCTTAGAAATTCATACAAAGCCCCGGATCCGTATATACCTTCATCTCCGGGACATGAAGAAGAATGGATCCTTGCATGCAAGGGGGGAGCAGCTGCAGGATCAGATTTTGAATGGGCAGGCCCTCTTACCGAAACAGTACTTCTGGGTAATATTGCAATAAGAAAGGAACTCAGGGAAATACTGGCTGATAAATTGCTCAAGTTCGATCCTGAAAAATTCTGTTTCCCCAATGTGCCGGAAGCTGATAAGTTTCTGCATACTCAGTACAGGGAGGGATGGAGTTTGTAGTTTACAGTTTAAGGTTTAAGGTTTAAGGTTTA
>JAFGXX010000071.1 GCA_016936435.1 Bacteroidales bacterium | reverse complement strand
TGTTGCTTTCTGCATATCCGCCAACCTTTGCCTGTCAGTTCCCGCAAAGGGCCCGTCTTTTTTAAGAGCGTTCCTCCCCACACGGACTTTAAGACCCCACGATTCAAGGATCAGAACAGATTTTTCAACAGCTGATTCATCGATTGCAAATGCAGGTGATACAATCACAACCTCATCCCGGGGTTTAAGCGGCGGAGGCTTTATCTTTGAGACAGGCATATCTATTATTTTACGTAAAAATAGCTGTAATTGTTTCATTTTCCAACCTGTTCCGGCAGTCCGGAGTGCTTTGGGATTTGCCTTTTTTATTAACTTTGAACGTTTTTTTACTTTTCCCTATGAAGAAATTCAAACGTCACCTTATCACCTCTGCATTGCCCTACGCCAACGGCCCTATCCACATAGGCCACCTGGCCGGTGTTTACGTACCTTCGGATATCTATACCCGTTATCTGAGGATGAAAGGAGAGGATGTTATATCGATCTGCGGATCGGATGAACACGGAGTTCCCATTACTCTCAAGGCACGCAACGAAGGTGTGTCACCACAGGAAATTGTAGACAGGTATCACACTATCAATAAAAAGGCATTTGAAGATTTCGGGATAGCCTTCGACATTTATTCCCGCACCTCGAACAAGATCCATTATGAAACAGCTTCAGAATTCTTTCTTAAACTATATGAAAAAAGAGAGTTCATCGAGAAGACCACGGAGCAATACTATGATGAAGAGGCTGCTTGTTTCCTGGCCGACCGCTATATAACCGGAACCTGTCCTCACTGCGGTAACGAAAATGCTTATGGCGACCAGTGCGAAAAATGCGGTACATCGTTGAGTCCTAACGAGCTTAAGAACCCGCGCTCGACAGTCAGCGGAAGTAAACCGGTACTTAGAGAAACCCTGCACTGGTATCTGCCCCTGGATAAATATGAACCCTGGTTAAGAAAATGGATACTGGAAGATCACAGGGAATGGAAATCAAATGTATACGGGCAGTGCAAGTCCTGGCTCGACCAGGGTCTTCAGCCAAGGGCTGTGAGCCGCGATCTCGACTGGGGCGTACCCGTGCCGGTAAAAGGAGCAGAAGGAAAAGTACTTTACGTGTGGTTCGATGCACCTATTGGATATATCTCAGCTACCAGGGAGCTCACTCCCGACTGGGAGAAATACTGGAAGGACCCTGAGACACGGATGATACATTTTATAGGAAAAGATAACATCGTATTCCACTGCATCATCTTTCCGGCCATGCTGAATGCCGAAGGAAGCTTCATCCTTCCTGACAACGTTCCGGCCAATGAATTTCTCAACCTCGAGAACGACAAGATCTCTACGTCAAGGAACTGGGCCGTATGGCTTCATGAATACCTTAGCGACTTCCCCGGAAAGCAAGACGTTCTCAGATATTCGCTTTGTGCCAGCGCACCCGAAACAAAAGACAACGACTTCACCTGGAAAGAGTTCCAGGCACGCAACAACAATGAGCTGGTTGCGATCCTCGGCAACTTTGTGAACCGGACACTTGTACTTACCGGCAACTATTACGGAGGAAGGGTCCCGGAAAGAGGCACTGCCGATGAGAACGATGAAATGGTGTTGAAAGAGATTGACCACCTTAAGGCAAATGTCGAAACCGGACTTGATAACTTCCGCTTCAGGGAAGCCCTGAAAGAAGCCATGAACCTTGCCCGGCTTGGAAATAAATACCTCGCCGATACTGAACCATGGAAGGTCGTGAAAACAGATCCGGAAAGAGTAAAGACCATAATGAATATCGCCCTTCAGATCACGGCCAACCTTACAATACTCCTTGAACCCTTCCTCCCCTTCTCAATGAAGAAACTGAGAGAATGGATTAACCTCGGCGACCTGAACTGGAATTTCGCCGGTAAAACAGACCTTCTTGCTCCCGGTCACCAGATAAGCAAGCCGGAGCTTCTTTTTGAGAAGATCGAGGATGAAGCTATTCAGAAACAGATAGATAAGCTCCTGCAAACAAAAAAATCAAATGAAGCACCTGCTCAGTGTCTCCCGGCAAAAGACCCTGTGACCTTTGAAGAATTTTCGAAGATGGACCTCAGGACGGCCACGATCCTTGAAGCTGAAAAGGTTCCTAAAACGACAAAGCTTCTTAAACTCAAAATAGACACAGGTATCGATATAAGAACAATAGTATCGGGCATTGCCGAATATTTTGAACCCGCTAACATAATCGGAAAACAAATATCGATCGTAGCCAACCTCGAACCACGTAAAATAAGGGGAATAGAATCAAAGGGGATGATCCTGATGGCAGAAGACAAAGACGGCAAACTGGTTATGGTGAGCCCCGATGAAAAAGTAAATAACGGAAGTACGATAAAGTAGTTTCAGATCTTTTTAACCCATGCGCCCGGGAAATGGCGTGACACGGAATCTCTCCTTTCTGTTGCCACTTCCGCACTTTCGCATCTCATGGCACTCACACGGAAAAATCCGTTGGGAGCATCAATTATCTCCGGGTTAAAACCCTCCTTCTCCAACAGAGAAGCCTGAACTTCAGCATTCTCCCTCTGCCTGAAGCTGCCGGTTATGATGAAATATGAAAAAGACGCTTCAGGTACCGGGGCTACAGTTTCAGAAATATCTTCGCCGCCAGTGACTGGCCTGTCAGCAGCCTCTGTATTTATAATTATTTCCGGGGTTTCGTTTTCTACAGCCTTCATGTTGCTGTCGAACTCGGCATTAGCCAGGGGATTAAGCGTTGTAGCTTCGAGATTCGATCTGAAAAGGTTTGTCTTGAGAGGTACTGCCACCATTAGTGCAAGGATAGGGACCACGACTGCTGCCCTCCATAAGATCTTCCTCATAGCCTGACGCTTAACAGGATCTTTCCCCGAATGGCCTGTTATACGCTTTCGTACATCATATTTTTCGAGAGGAGGAAAAACGAAAGACTCAAGACCAAAGGAGTTCAGATGATAATTAACGCCGGTGTCGGGTTCAAACTGAACATTGCCTTCCTGGTTGTTGATAAAGCTGCCTATTTTTTCGAAAAGCACCTTTTCTCCCTTTTCGAGCCTTCTCCGGATGCCTGCTACAAAATCGTCGGCAATACTTCTTGCATCGCCGTAGGGCAGGTTAAGGGCTGAAGATATTTTTCCAACAAGAAGCCCGTCGTTATGGTTAAGGTTCCTGTTAAAGGAGATTTGCTTTACCGGAGGATAAAATGTAGATGAAGACCTTTCAATGCGGGCCGGGATGTAATTTCCTATTAGGCCTCCAAAGCCCGGAATGATAACACAGTCATGACCAAACAGCAGTTCACGTATGAAAGGAGTTATATCCATCAAAATCCTGTTTCTATTCACAAAAATAAGAAAAAACCTGAATCTTAAAATAATTATCTTCGTAGTTCCTAAAATTAAGATCAGGATGAGAGATATTCAGATGGTAGATCTTGTTGAACAGTACCGGAAATATGGTCCGGAAATTGATTCTGCCATAAAGTCGGTTCTGCAGTCGGCAGCTTTTATCAAAGGGCCTGAGGTGGCGAGGTTTGAAGAAGAACTTCAACGCTATATGGGATGCAAACACGTGATAAGCTGTGCAAACGGCACCGACGCCCTCCAGATTGCCATGATGGCCCTTGGAATGAAACCGGGCGACGAGGTAATAACCACCAACTTTACTTTCATAGCCACGGTGGAAGTTGTCGCGCTCCTTGGTCTAAAACTGGTTCTCGTTGAACCCGACCCCGACACCTTCAACATATCCGTCGAAGCCATTAAGAAAGCCATAAGCCCGCGTACCAGGGCCATTGTGCCGGTTCATCTTTTCGGCCAGTGTGCCGATATGGAGCAGATAATGAAGCTGGCAAAAGAAAACAACCTGCATGTTGTGGAAGATACAGCACAGGCAACCGGATCGGAATATTTCTTCTCCGACGGAAGCAGAAAAAAAGCAGGAACCATAGGAACAATAGGTACCACATCTTTTTTCCCTTCAAAGAACCTTGGCTGCAACGGCGACGGAGGAGCTCTCTTCACCGACGATGCAGAACTGGCTGCAATGATCAGGAGCATCTCAAACCACGGTATGAAGGAACGTTACCATTATGATCATATCGGTATTAACTCGCGTCTCGACACGATACAGGCAGCCATTCTTCTGGTAAAACTCAAATACCTCGACAGGTTCAATGAAGCCCGCAGGAAAGCTGCTGACACCTACGATGAAGCGTTTAAAACATGCCCCCATATAACAATACCCGCAAGAAACAAGGCTTCAGTACATATCTTTCACCAGTATACCATCAGGGTAAAAAACGGGAAAAGGGACGAGCTCAGAAAATTCCTGGCATCGGAGGGTATACCTTCAATGATATATTATCCGGGACCCCTTCACATGCAGAAAGCCTACCGGGACCTTGGTTACTCTGAAGATGACTTCCCCGTAACGTCGATGTTATGCCGTGAGGTTCTGTCCCTTCCCATGCACCCCGAAATGGAAGCTGAACAACTCGAACATATCACAGGGAAGGTCCTTAAATTTTTTGAAAACGTATAACCATGGAAAAGCAATATTTTGCACACGAGACAGCTGTGATAGATGAGGGTTGCAGAATCGGAAAGGGAACGAAAATATGGCATTTCACACATGTCATGAAGGGAGCGGAGATAGGTGAGAACTGCAACATAGGTCAGAATGTGGTTGTGTCGCCCGGGGTAAGGCTTGGACGCAATGTGAAAGTCCAGAATAATGTATCGATATATACCGGAGTGATATGCGATGACGACGTGTTCCTGGGCCCCTCGATGGTCTTCACAAACATCATAAACCCCCGGAGCAAAGTAGTCCGGAGAGATAACTACGAAACCACAATTGTGGAAAAAGGAGCTTCGATAGGAGCGAATTCGACCATTATATGCGGAAACATTATTGGAAGATATTCATTTGTGGGAGCCGGGGCCGTGGTGACAAAAGACGTGAAACCCTATTCCCTCGTTGTCGGAAACCCGGCAAGACATACAGGATGGATGAGCGAATACGGACATAAACTCGTTTTTGACAACAAGGGTTTTGCCGTGTGCCCTGAAAGCGGAGAGAGATATGTTCTCCAGAACGGCACCGTTTCAAAAATTGAAAAATAATTATAACACTTTATTACCGGCACTATGGATGCAGAAACAAAAAATTTCGGCCTTATCGGTGTGGCAGGCTATATTGCAGTACGTCATCTCAAAGCTATAAAGGATACCGGCAATAACCTGCTTGCGAGTCTCGACAAATTCGATTCTGTGGGAATAATCGACAGCTATTTCCCCGGAAGTGATTTTTTCGTTGAATTCGAACGTTTCGACAGGCATTTCGACAAACTGAAGAGGGCAGGCACGAAAATCGATTATGTAAGTATCTGCTCTCCAAACTACCTCCACGACTCTCATATAAGATTTGCGCTAAGGCATCAGACGGATGCAATATGCGAAAAGCCTCTTGTACTCAACCCCTGGAATGTTGACGCCCTCCAGGAGATTGAAAATGAGACAGGTCGGAAAATATTTACCGTGCTTCAGCTTCGTCTTCATCCGAAGATAATAGAACTCAGGGAGAGGATTAAAAACGGCCCGGCCGACAAAGTCTATGATGTTGACCTTTCCTATATAACCAGCCGCGGCAACTGGTACCACATTTCATGGAAAGGCGATATCCATAAATCGGGAGGTATAGCAACCAATATAGGCATCCATTTCTTCGACATGCTGGGATGGATCTTCGGAGAGGTTAAGAACAACGTCGTCAATGTGTCGGAACCCGACAAGGCAGGAGGTTATCTCGAGCTTAAAAACGCCAGGGTAAGATGGTTCCTCAGCCTTGACTCCAAAGACCTGCCAGCCTCATGTGTCGAAAACGGACAAAGAACTTTCCGCTCTGTCAGAGTCGAAGGAGAAGAGGTGGAATTCAGTGAAGGCTTTACCGACCTGCATACAAGAACCTACGAGGAGATAATTGCCGGGCGCGGATTCGGACTCGATGAAGTGCGGCAGTCTGTAATAACAGCCTACACAATCAGAAACGCCAGACCCATTGGTCTTCAGGGTAATTATCATCCCATACTAAAAAATATCTGATATGTTCAATAAACTGCTTAAAAAAGAAACCAGGCTGTCGGTTATAGGCCTTGGATATGTCGGGCTTCCCATAGCCCTCGAATTTGCAAAGAAGATAAAGGTAACAGGGTTCGATATAAAGCCCGAAAGGATTGATCTCATGAAAAAGGGAATCGATCCGAGCAACGAACTTACAGCTTCTGCTTTCAAAAACACCGATATACATTTCACCTGCGATCCTGCGGACCTGAAGGAGGCTTCCTTCCATATAATAGCCGTACCCACACCCACCAACAGGTACAACCTGCCCGATCTGGAGCCGGTGCTGAAAGCTTCGCAGACTGTGGGCAAAATATTGAAAAAAGGAGATTATGTTGTTTATGAATCAACGGTTTACCCGGGTTGCACGGAAGAAGACTGTATCCCGGTCCTCGAAAGATATTCGAAGCTGAAAGCCGGTAAGGATTTTAAGGTCGGTTTTTCACCCGAAAGGATCAACCCCGGCGATAAAAACCATACCCTTACCAAAATCGTCAAGGTCACCAGCGGCTGTGATGAAGAATCATCAAAAAATATAGCCCTGGTATACGGAATGATAATCAAAGCAGGTGTGTACAGCGCCAGCTCTATTAAAGTTGCCGAAGCGGCCAAAATCATTGAAAATACCCAGCGCGACATCAACATAGCTTTCATGAATGAGCTCTCGCTGATATTCAACAGGCTGGGCGTCAACACGTTTGAAGTGCTTGAAGCTGCAGGCACAAAATGGAACTTCCTGAAATTTTATCCCGGGCTCGTGGGAGGACACTGTATAGGCGTGGACCCCTATTATCTGTCATACAAAGCCAAAGCCCTGGGTTACCACCCTCAGATGATCGACTCCGGAAGATCGATAAACGACAGCATGGGAGGCTATATAGGCAAGGAAACTGTCAAAAAAATCATCGCTTCAGGGAAAAACCCGACTCACGCAAGAGCCCTTATCATGGGTATTACCTTCAAGGAAGATGTGACCGACATCCGTAATTCAAAAGTTGTTGACATAATTGCCGAACTTGACGACTTTGGAGTCGGGGTGGACGTAATCGATCCGGGCGCCGATGCAGGTGAAGTCAGGGCAGAATATAATCTAAGCCTAAAGAAAAAACCAACGGGAAAATATGATGCCGTTATTCTTGCAGTAAGTCACCGACAGTATCTTAACCTTGACGAAAAATGGTTTAGTCCCCTTCTTAACCAGGGAGGTATCATTGTGGATGTCAAGGGAATACTTAGAGGCAAAATTAAGAAACACACATACTGGAGCCTTTGATGAAAAAGAAAATTGTTGTTACCGGCGGGACCGGATATATCGGTTCGCATACTGCCGTTGAACTCATAAACGAGGGTTTTGAAGTCATCCTCATCGATAACCTTCATAACTCCGAATCCATAGTGGCTGAACGTATTGGAGAGATAACAGGTATCAACCCGCACCTTGAGGTTTTTGACCTGTGCAAAAGAAAGAAGGTAAGGTCATTCTTCAGAGATAATCCCGGTATCTCTGCCATAATCCATTTTGCAGCTTTCAAAGCAGTAGGCGAATCGGTAAACAAGCCTCTTGAATATTACAGGAACAATCTTGTCTCACTCATCAACCTGCTTGAGGCCATGAAAGAATCAGGCATACCTTCTATGGTCTTTTCTTCGTCGTGCACGGTTTACGGACAACCGGAGAAACTGCCGGTGACGGAAGACGCCCCGGTACAGCCTGCAATATCCCCCTATGGAAACACCAAACAGATAGGTGAGGAAATAATCCGGGATACCATCGCGGCCACACAGGGCATGAAAGCCATAGCGCTGAGGTATTTCAACCCGATAGGTGCACATCCCTCAGGCCTTATAGGTGAACTTCCCAGGGGAGTTCCGGAAAACCTTGTCCCTTTCATTACCCAGACAGCTATCGGGCTCAGGGATGAACTGAAGGTTTTCGGGGATGACTATGACACACCCGACGGCTCATGTATCCGCGATTATCTCCACGTTGTCGACCTTGCAAAAGCACATGTGATAGCTGTAAAAAGGCTTCTGAGCCAGAGTCATAAAAACAACTATGAGGTGTTTAACCTCGGAACAGGGACAGGTGTCTCCGTACTGGAAGCAATCAAATCATTTGAGAAGGTCTCTGGTCTGAAACTTAAATATACCGTTACCGGCCGGCGTGCCGGTGATATAGAAAAGATCTGGGCTGATCCGTCACTGGCAAACAGGGAACTGGGATGGAAAACTGAAAGTTCACTCGACGATGCAATGAAGACTGCATGGGAATGGGAGAAGAACATAAGGAACAAATTCAAATCATCATGAACTTTGAAAAGACTATACTGATAACAGGAGGCGCAGGTTTCATAGGCTCCCACGTGGTGAGACGCTTTGTAACCCGATACCCCGGCTGTCGTGTTGTAAATGCCGACAAGCTGACCTATGCAGGCAACCTGGAAAACCTGGCAGATATCGAAAAACATGACAATTACTCTTTTGAGAAGATCGATATTGTTGACAAACAGGCTGTCACAGGCCTTTTTAAGAAGTACCGCTTCGACGGGGTGATACATCTCGCTGCAGAGTCGCATGTCGACAGGTCAATTTCGGCACCCGATGAATTCGTAATGACCAACATTATCGGGACGGTAAATCTTCTGAATGCGGCTCTTAACGCCTGGAAAGATAACTTCAGCAACAAGCTTTTCTATCATATTTCCACCGACGAAGTGTACGGGTCGCTGGGCGACAACGGCCTTTTTACCGAAGAGACAGCTTATGATCCGAAGAGCCCTTATTCAGCATCCAAGGCAAGCTCCGACCATCTTGTACGAGCCTACAGTCATACTTTCGGGATCCCCGTTGTTGTTTCGAACTGTTCCAACAACTACGGACCGAACCAGTTCCCGGAAAAACTCATACCCCTTGCAATAAACAACATCCGGAATAAAAAGCCGGTTCCGGTTTACGGCAGGGGTGAGAATGTACGCGACTGGCTGTATGTTGAAGACCATGCTGCCGCCATCGACCTTATCTATCATAGTGGAAGACGTGGCGAGACTTACAATATAGGAAGCAACAACGAGTGGAAGAACATCGATCTGATAAGGCTTCTGTGCAGGATAATGGATCGCAGGATGAACAGGGAACCTGGTGAATCAGAAAAACTTATCACCTTTGTAAAAGACCGTCCCGGCCATGATCTGAGGTATGCCATTGACTCTTCGAAACTTCAGAATGAACTTGGATGGAAACCTATCCCCGATTTCGGGAAAGGCCTTGAAATGACCGTTGACTGGTATCTGACAAACAGTAAATGGCTTGAGAACGTGATCTCCGGTGAATACGAAAAATATTATGATTCTATGTATTCGGGGAGATGATCTGATCTCATCCTATCTTCTTCATCCTTTCTATCAGCTCGTCGCCGAGTGCTGTTTTCTTCCTTATATGATCCTGAATTGCAGCAACAACGGTGTTTGATTCAAAATCACCCCTCACCTGTTCAAAATCGCGTTTCTTGATTTCTTCACCGCCGTCGATGCCGAAACCGGTCATCGAGGAGAGGGTGAATTCCTTACGGGCATCCTCGTAAAGCATCTTATCAAGATCAGTGACGCTCTTTTTCCATTTTTCGACCATCCCGATTACATCAGGTGCGGTGAATTTGTCGACAGGCTTACCTGCTTCCTCTTCAATACGCTCACACGACCAGGTCCATTCCCAGTCATAATAGGAACGGTGCATGTTCCTGAATTCCTCTTCTATTTTCTGCAGGGAGTTGATCTTTTCTGATTCGATATCGTCGAGAAGCCTGTCGATGACTCTCTGAGGAGCTATCAGCCCCGCCAGGTCGACCCATTCACCATTACCGTGCGACATGTCGGGTGCAAGCCGTTTCTGAAGCTCCCGGTTTGTTTTGAATTCAGTTTTTTCAAGTCTTTTTATAAGTGAATTGCCAAGAAACTTGTTGATGCCTGTCTGGTAAAGTTGTATGCCTCTTTCCAGTGAAGGACCCTTAATGATCATGTTATTATAGGCGTAAGAAGCCGATACGGATCCTGCAACCGATTTGATCCTCATGAGAAGATTCCTTCCTTCAAACATTTTCCTGATCGTGTAGGGACTGAGCAGGTTGAAGTTTACCTGGTCGATCTTTTGCGGATCTTTCCTTCGGTCACGCTTTGGCCATTTTTGTGCATCCCTGATAGTTCCCACACTCCTCAGGTTGACACCCGGAGCAAGGATGCTTTCGTCGTTACTTTCTATAAGGTATGAGAAGGGAAGCGAAGAGGTATCCATGTTCTTGTAATGACGGCCCATTACCAGAGTGAAAGGACCTATGCGTGCAGGCCAGAGCAGGTAGGAGTCGCTGGTCGTCTTTGAACCCCGTTCCATGATCCCCTGGTGTATCGGTCCGAGCTTATACATGTGGTTACTCTGGTTCGACCCGCTACCCGCATTCATGAACGAAAATATCCCTGCGATCAGAAGTGTCGATTTATGATGGGTAACGGTATACGGACCTGCAAATATTGAACAGGCTTCACCGTGGAATCCTGCACAATTGGCAAAGAACAGTGAATTTTCGGCTGAATAATGTTTACCGAGAACACAACCCTGACCAATAAAACATTTGTCGATAAGTGTTGATTCGGTTATTATCGACCCAGAACAAACGATGAAATGTTCCATAATAACGCCGGGGCCTATGAATACAGGATCTTCAGGACAGCTGTTAACCGACCCTTCGTTCAGGCTCATACTGCCTTCTGCATAAGTATGAGGCCCGAAACGCACATTCCTGATATTCCTGCAATTCATAATTCTGGAATTACGGCTTATCAGACCCCTTTCTGAAGTGAGAGATGCCGAATATTCATCTACCATCCGCTCTATCGCCCCGATAGCACGGTTACGGTGGCGGTATAAAGCAATTATATAAGCTTCCTGGGCCGAAAGACGGTCCCACATCTTCACTGCCCTGCCACCTGTTTCGTTAAGAACGGCAACCTCGGTCCCATTGCCGAAAGATGATTTTCCTTCAGTGTATATCTTCCCACAGTTTTTAATAACCACTTCATCTTCTATTACATAGTTGGCTATGTAGTCACCTGTGTTGGTAATCAGCACATTGGAGCCCACCGAACAATTGTGGAGGTGAGTATTCGATATTCCGCATTTAATGCTGACTCCTGATTTATCGGTATAGGAAGCAGTGAAAATCCCGAGACGTATATCGCCCGAAAAGGTCACATTATTGCATCTGGAAGGATCAAATCCTTCGAGGACTTTTACTTTTTTCCAGTCTTCGCAACGGCAGTTGCCGGCGACAAGGGTTTTAATTTCAGTTTCGCTAAGATTCCGGAACTTTCTGGCAGGACACATTGGCTTTATTTTGTATTGATATTATTCTACAGTGACCGATTTGGCGAGGTTACGAGGCTGGTCTACGTTGCATCCGCGGAGGACTGCTATGTGGTAGGACAGCAACTGAAGGGGTATCACTGCCAGCAGTGCGGAAAGTGCAGGTATTGTTTCAGGTACGGGAAGAACATAATCGGCCATTTTACTTATTATTTCATCACCCTCAGTAACGATGGCAATGACCTTTCCCTTTCTGGCTTTTATTTCCTGAATATTGTTGATGATCTTCTCGTAAGTGTCGTCCTTCGTTGCAACCACCACAACAGGCATATTCTCGTCAATAAGGGCTATCGGGCCATGTTTCATTTCAGCAGCAGGGTATCCTTCTGCATGGATATAGGAAATTTCCTTCAGCTTGAGCGCTCCTTCCAGTGCAACAGGAAAAAGATAGCCTCTTCCGAGGTAGAGTGCATTCTGCCTCTCCTGAAATACCTTTGCCAGTTCGAGAGCCTGGTCGTTCACGCCCAGGGCTTTTTCAATTTTCCCCGGAATTGAAACCAGTTCAGTGATCATAGATTTATAGAGCTGGTCGGAGACTATGCCCCGGAGGTGTCCTATTTCGAAAGCCATCATGGCGAGCACTGTAACCTGCGTAGTAAAAGCTTTGGTCGATGCCACACCTATTTCAGGGCCTGCATGAGTGTAAACTCCGGCATCGGTTTCTCGCGGGATACTGCTTCCCACAACATTACAAATACCTATTACCTTGGCTCCCTTCTCCCTGGCCAGCTTCACTGCTGCAAGAGTATCGGCAGTCTCGCCGCTCTGGCTGATTGCCAGAACAATATCACCCTTCCTGATAATGGGATTACGGTACCTGAATTCAGATGCATACTCCACCTCCACAGGTATCCTTGTATATTCCTCAAACAGGTATTCGCCTATAAGTCCTGCATGCCAGGAGGTTCCGCAGGCAATAAGTATTATACGTTCCGACTGCGACATTATTTCAAGAACATCATGAAGCCCTCCCAGCATTATCCCCGAATGGTCGGGAAGAACCCTTCCACGGAATGTATCGTGAATGGCTCTGGGTTGCTCGAATATCTCCTTTAGCATGAAATGGGTAAAACCTTCCTTGTCGATTTCACCTATCTTCAGGTCTATCTCCCTGACCTCGGGAGTTTTCTGCTCTGTCCTCAAGGTTTTGAGAATGAGCTCGTCTTTTTTTATGATAGCCAGGTCGTCGTCGTTCAGATAAATTACTCTCTGGGTATATTCCACTATGGGTGTGGCATCTGATGCAATAAAGTTCTCTCCCTCGCCCACACCAATAACCAGGGGGCTGCCCTTTTTTGCCGCATATAATTTATCGGGTTCTTCCGAACATATTATAACAAGTCCGTAGGCACCTTCAACCCTGTTAAGAGCCATCGATATTGCCTGCTCTGCAGAAAGATCTCCTTCTATGTAAAGATGCTCCATCAGATTTGCCAGCACCTCCGTATCCGTCTGGCTCGAAAAAATGACACCCCTGCCCTCAAGGTGTTTTTTCAGGGTGGCATAGTTTTCAATGATGCCGTTGTGGACCACAATGAATTTACCCTTTACCGAGGCCTGGGGATGAGCATTCAGCTCGTTGGGCTCTCCGTGGGTAGCCCAGCGTGTATGTCCCATACCCATGCTCCCGTTGAAGGATGTCTTGCTGACCATCTCCTCAAGATCCTGAACCCTACCCTTGCACTTAAATATCTTTGTCTCGCCGTTTGACAGGGCAAGACCGGCGGAGTCGTATCCCCGGTATTCAAGTCTCTTCAGTCCGTTTATTATTATTTCACGAGCAGGTTTGGAACCTATATAACCGACAATACCACACATAGCCTCTAAATTTTAAGTTACGGCTACGAATTTAAAAATTTAGTTCGAAAAAACTAGAACTTGGTATAGGTAAATTCAAACCTTACGGGACGGGATGCTCCGTTAGCCTTCAGAATTACATTGTTTCTGATAGTTGGAAGAATGAACATTTCCAGTTCTGGCAGTATCTCTCCCGAAGTGTCATCAAGATAACCCTGGACAAAGGTTGCAATATTGAGATTGTAAACATCGTCAACAGCGAAAGTGGCTGTAGTATCTACCATGCCATCATAAAAAGATGTTCCGACCTCCGGAAGAAGATATACCTTGCCTGACGAGGTAAGGTAACGGAGGTAGAGGCTGGAAGGAATAGTCGTCCTTGAGAATGTAAAACCGTCATAATACACCGGTATCTTAAGTCTTGCCCGGTTTACCGAAATGTTTTCAAGCTGAGCGATATTTTTTATTGAATCGAGACCGGTAAGCACCAGTTTTGTGAAAACCCCGTTAAAGGTCTGGGCATACGAAAGTGTATCAAGATAAGTAGTGTCATTAATATGCTTCAGTTCCTTATCGGGTTCGGCTGTGGTATGATCGTGACGGTAAATATTGAAAACGGCATTGGGTGTTACGGCATCAATCCTGAAAACATACTCCATGGGGGCCCCCAGTCCGTTATTCATGTAAATCACAAAATAGTTGGAATAGTAATCTGAGTTTGTGGCTGTAACACTTAAGGAAACAAAAATCGGATCTTCAGGTGATAGTATCTGGAAATGCAATCCCTTGAAAAATTCCCTGAAATCGAGACTGTCATACTGAAGATATTTTGTGTCGCGCAAAATGTATTCGCCGAATGAATTGTCGACATTCAGAACGATATTGTTTATGGTATCGGCCTTCAGTGTCGGGAGGGGAATGTCGCCGACCGTATATCCTGTCAGTCCAATTGTCTGACCCGAAAAATATTTTTCGTCGGTATAAATAGTCTCCGATATTTCCGACATCCTGAGGAAATGAGGGTCGGCAGTATCACCTTCTACGCTCAGCAACCTGAGATAAAGTCTCATGGAATCGATTTCATAAAAAAGATACTCCCAGGGTTCGTCCAGCCTGAGCTGAGATACGAACTCTGCACGTGTGGTGCCGAACCAGGGATCATACTTCTCGCCCAGGTAAGAAATAGTCTGCATCATCGATTCAATGGAATCGCTGTACATCGTGTATGATTTTACCTTTAGCAGGGTCGATTCAATATCCACATTGTCAGATGCTGGTATCAATGCCTTACCTGTCTGACTCGAGGGTTCCTCGCATGAATATGAGATAAAGAGGGATCCTGAAATGATAAGGAGGACCAGGAAATTGAGAATATTGGCAGTATGGGTTCTGCGACCGGGGTTATTTCTTTGAAAGCAATTCGTCATAAAAATCGTTATAGGCGTCAATATATTCAGACTCATCCTTATATGGAAGCACCGGCTTGCTGATCGTCTTCAGATGTCCGGCAATATCTTCATTTATCTTTTCGCTGCCGATTATTATTGCATCCGAATATTTGATCGCGAGTTTTGTAACATTAACGAAATCAGGTTTCTTAACAAGCCTGAGATTTTCCCCGTCGATTCCGTCGAAACGCAACTTGTCGGCAAACGTTGATCTTAACGGAGTTTTAAAATCATTATTGTAAACAGAATAGATAATCTTGTAGTCGTGGAAAAGAGGATCGTCGTTGTAAATACTTCTCAGATATATCGGAACCAGGGCTGACATCCAGCCATGACAGTGAACAATATCGGGTGACCAGCGAAGTTTCTTGACAGTTTCTATCACTCCCCTTGCGAAAAAGAGAGCTCTTTCATCATTGTCTTCAAATTCTTTTCCGTTGACATCGCTTACTATAAACTTCCTCTGAAAATAATCATCATTGTCGATGAAATAAACCTGCATCCTGGCACTTTGAATTGATGCTACCTTTATGATTAGAGGATGATCGGTGTCGTCTATTATCAGGTTCATACCTGAAAGCCTTATTACCTCGTGCAGCTGGTTTCTCCTTTCGTTTATACAGCCGTAGCGGGGCATAAAAGTACGTATCTCCTTCCCTCTCTCCTGAATACCCTGAGGCAGATACCTTCCTATCTTTGATAATTTGGTTTCTCCCAGATAAGGAGTTATCTCCTGTGAAATAAATAATACCTTCTTGCTTTCCATGAACCTGAATGGATACTCTTTAGTATCAAGGTGCAAAGATAATAATAAAATCTGACAAAATTTGCAACAGAAATCTTAACCGCATTATCCTGGCTGATCGCGGCGACGGGGTTACTGCAATCTTTTTTGATTAGATTTGTATGTTAAATTTTCTTAAATGAAAGTTGTCAGCACCATCTCTGATCTTAACAAAGAGCTCAAACGAATCTTTCTTTACCCCCGCGGAATGGTTCCTACGATGGGAGCTCTTCACAAAGGTCATATGTCTCTCGTGGAAAAAGCCTCCTTACAATGCCCGGTTATAATAGTAAGCATATATGTCAACCCCACCCAGTTCAACGACAGGGAAGATCTGAAAAACTACCCGAGGACCCCTGATGAAGATCTTGAACTTCTGGGCCTACACCTCAGGCACAACGATATTGTTTTCATCCCCGGCGACGATGAGATATATCCTCCCGCGTGGCAAAAGAGGGTTTTCAGTTTCGGAGATATTGAAACAGTCATGGAAGGGCTTCACAGGCCCGGCCATTTTAACGGGGTGGCACAGGTGGTAAGCAGGCTCTTCGAAATTGTCGAACCGGATATTGCCTATTTCGGACTCAAGGACTTTCAGCAGGTAGCGATTATCAGGTCAATGGCGGAACAGATGAAGCTGAAAGTCAGAATTGAGGCCTGTCCCATCATCCGTGAACCTGACGGACTGGCCATGAGCAGCAGGAACAGGCTTCTTGAACCGGCTGTGAGGGAAAAGGCCCCTGTAATCTACCGTACACTTTCCGAAGCTGCAGACCTCATAAAACAGAAAAGCCTCCCGGAAGTAAAAGATTTTATTATAACCTCCATTGAGAAGGAAAAAGAATTTTCGGTTGAATATTTCGAACTTGCAGATGAAAAAACACTTATCCCCGTTAACAGTAAGAAAGAAATGAAGAAGGGGCATAGCTATTTCGGTTGTATAGCCGTCAGAGCCGGGAAAATAAGGTTAATAGATAATATACTGTTCCCGGCTGTCAAATGAGCTAAAAGGTTATTAACTTTGCAGAAAATATTCAGATATATCTTACTTAAAGCAAATGCTGGTAGAAGTACTTAAATCGAAGATTCACAGGGTAACCGTTACCGAAGCCAACCTGAACTATATAGGGAGCATCACCATAGATGAGGACCTTATGGATGCTTCAAACATCATTGAGAACGAAAAGGTACTGGTTGTTAACATCAACAACGGGGAGCGGTTTGAAACTTATGTTATTAAAGGTGAGAGAGGTTCAGGGACAATAGGCCTCAACGGCGCAGCAGCACGGCTGGTGCAGATCGGTGACATACTCCTGATAATGGCCTATGCCCTTCTTGAGATTGAAGAGGCAAAAAAATTCAAACCTTCAATAATTTTCCCTGATACCCGGACAAATAAACTGATCTGAACTTGAGGAAAAGTCTTATACAGGCCGCAAAGTTCACCGTTTTTCTTGCCATCGGGATACTTCTGCTATGGCTTGCCTTCAGAACTGTCGATTTCAGGGGTCTGGCGGAAGGTCTTAAGGGCGCAGATTATTCGTGGCTCCTGCTGTCATCCCTGTTCGGGATCTTTGCTTACCTGAGCCGGGCGAGACGATGGATAATACTCATTAATCCATTGGGTTACAATCCGTCTTTCGCCAACACCCTATATGCCCTTATGACAGGTTACCTTGCCAATCTTGCCCTTCCCCGTGTAGGCGAGATAACACGATGCATGACACTCGGTAAAAAAGAAAAGATACCGGCCGATCAGCTTGTCGGGACAGTGGTCGTTGAAAGGACCATTGATTTTATTTCACTACTCGTGATAATGACAGTACTCTTTTTTACCAGCGGATCAAGTATTCGCGAATATCTGAATGAGAGTGTGATTTACCCCCTTCGTGAAAAAGTATTTTCAGTTTTTGGTTCTGCCCTGATCCCCTGGCTTGTTTTCCTGTCGTTAACAGGAGTCTCTCTTTTTTTTGTAATACGCTACAGAACGCAACTCAGGAAGATCAGGTTGATGTCGAAGATCTTTGACCTGGCAAAAGGAGTTATCAACGGGTTAAAAACCATTACCAACCTGAAGAGGAACCGGGAATTCATCTTTCATACAATTTTCATCTGGTTCAACTATGCCCTGATGACCTGGGTCGTGGTTTTCTGCCTTGATAGTACATCGCATCTTTCCTTTGTCAATTCAATATTCATCCTGGTAATAGGAGGCCTGGCAATGTCGGCACCTGTTCAGGGAGGTGTGGGCGCATTTCATTACTTTGTCTCAAGAGGTATAGCTTTCGTCGAAGGAGTGAACATTGAAGATGCTATGGCCTATGCAATACTAACTCACGAATCGCAACTTGTGCTGGTCCTCATCCTCGGTGCTCTTTCTTTTTATATGCTTTACAGGAAGAAAAAAACAAAAAATAAGGATCTTTCCGGCTGAATGAATACCGGAACCGGAATCGGAATCTAATTATTATGGCCAGGTCAAAGAGTGTCTTCGTATGCCAGAACTGCGGTGCAGAGTCACCCAAGTGGATAGGACGCTGCCCCTCATGCGGAGAATGGAACACATACCATGAGGAAATAATCACCCCCGTTTCATCACGGAATTCATCAATGGTTTCAGGAGGTGAGAAGAAAAAGCCCGAGCTTCTGAGCAACATCAGCTCCGACGAGAAGAAACGCCTCCGGACAGGTATTTCTGAGCTCGACAGAATTCTCGGAGGAGGTATGGTTGCCGGATCACTTATCCTCATCGGGGGTGAACCCGGCGTGGGAAAGTCGACTCTGGCACTGCAACTGGCACTTTCGCTGAAGGAAACAACTATACTCTATGTCTCGGGTGAAGAGAGCGAGGAACAGATAAGTCTAAGGGCAAAAAGACTTCAGCTCAGCAACCCCGGCTGTTACATACTCTGTGAAACCAATCTGGACAACATCCTCACACATTCGGAAAATCTGAAACCGGGACTGATAATCATCGATTCCATCCAGACCGTCAGCACCGACATGCTTGAATCATCAGCCGGGTCGGTCTCTCAACTGAGGGAGTGTTCCGCCCTCCTTCTGAAGTACTCAAAAACCAGGGGCATCCCCGTTTTCCTGATAGGACATATCACCAAGGACGGGACCCTGGCAGGACCGAAGGTACTCGAACATATCGTCGACGTGGTGTTGTATTTTGAAGGCGACAACAACTATGTTTACCGCATCCTGAGATCTGCGAAGAACAGGTTCGGTTCGACTTCCGAAATAGGCATTTTCGAAATGCTCGGATCGGGCCTCAGGGAAGTCATCAATCCATCAGGACTGTTCATTAACCAGCACGATGAACCGCTGAGCGGTATCACCATTGCTGCCACTGTCGACGGACTCAGACCTTTCCTTATTGAAACCCAGGCACTTGTCAGCAGCGCCGTTTACGGCACCCCTCAGCGCAGTGCAACAGGATTTGATACCCGTAGACTGAACATGCTTCTGGCAATACTTGAAAAAAGAGCCGGGTTCCGGCTTGCAGTAAAAGACGTTTTCCTCAATATTGCCGGTGGAATAAAAGTAAACGATCCGGCTATCGACCTGGCCATTGTGAGCTCCGTGCTGTCATCAAGTCTCGACATCCCTGTCTCAGGTGAAGTCTGTTTTGCCGGCGAAACTGGACTGTCGGGAGAAATACGCCCCGTTTCAAGGATAGAACAGAGGATCAGGGAAGCATCAAAGATGGGATTCAGAAAAATCTATCTGTCGAAATACCACAGGAACCCCTCTGTAAAAGGAATTGATATTGAGATTGTTCCCCTGGCCAAGATCGAGCACCTGGTGAAGGCGCTGTTCGCATGATAATTGTTTTCTGCTTCCGACAGACATAGGGACATATGGTCTCCCGATATATCGGGACGATTGTCATTCGATTGTCATTCAATGGTCATTCGTTTGTCATTCGATTGTCATTCAATTGTTTAGCAATGAATGACGCCCGAAGGGCCAATGATGGCGAAGCCCAATGACAATGAATGACGGCCGACGTCAGGAGGCCCAATGACTATTGAATGACGCGTAGCCCAATTATCAGTAACGGTTTATCAGTGGATTATCCCTTCTGCTACCTGCACGTTTAACCTTGTCGCAGTCGAGTTCGATGTTAAAGCCGGCAGGACGTTCGAATTCATCGGCTTCCATAATACCAAGTTCGGGATCGGCATATACTTTCTGAAGGAAGAGAGCAAAGATTGGCAGAGCTACATTGGCACCCTGACCTTCGGACAATGTTTCGAAATGTATTGCCCTGTCCTCCCATCCGCACCACACTCCTCCTACCAGGTTGGGGGTTACCCCCATGAACCAGCCGTCGGATTGTTCCTGTGAGGTACCCGTCTTGCCTCCTATCTGATTCATCAGAGAGTAGGTAAGTCTGAGTCTGATACCCGAGCCAGTCTGTACGACACCCTGGAGGAGGTTGATCATGAGGTATGCTGTTTCTTCACTTAAAACTTCTTCAATAGCCGGGGTAAACCTTGAAATCACGTTTCCGTTCTTGTCTTCGATCCTGGTTACATACATCGGCCTTGTGTACACTCCCTTGTTGGCAAAGGTGCCGTAAGCCCCGACCATCTCTTCAAGTTTTACATCGGAGGTACCCAGAAAAATTGCAATAACGGGATCGATAAAACTTCTTATCCCCATTTTATGCATGATGTCTACCACAACTGTGGGGCTGAACTTTTCCATGACCCACGCCGAGATGTAATTTTCTGACTGGGCAAGACCCCATTTTAATGTAACCATTTTCCCGTGGTAGGCCTTGTTTCCGGAACTCCTTGGCGTGTAAGTGGTGTCTTTACCGTCCATAATGACCTGGAATGTGCGGGGTATGTTTTCAACCTCATAGCATGGGGAATAGCCATTTTGCATGGCCACAGTATAAAGGAAGGGCTTGATGGTACTTCCTATCTGTCGCTTTTGCTGGGTACATGCATCATATTTGAAATACCTGAAATCGGGTCCTCCGACGTAGGCTTTTACCTGGCCTGAATGAGGATCTGCTGCCATGAATCCCGACCTGATAAAATACTTATAGTACCATATCGAGTCGAGTGGGGTCATAATGGTATCCCTCTCTCCTTTCCAGGAAAAGACTTTCATGCTCACGGGAGTATTGAATGCAAGCATAATGGAATCCTCCGGATAACCCCTGTATCTCATCATGATGTACCTGTCGCTTTGTTTAAGCGACCGCATGATCTGTTCGTCGATTACCTTTCTTGTAAGGTCGTTTGAATAAGGCGGATTCCTGAAGTTTTTAGACCTTTCGAAAAAACTTGGCTGAATATCCTGTGAGAGATGTTCTTTTACAGCTTCTTCAGCATACTGTTGCATTTTGGAATTGATGGTTGTATAGATTTTCAACCCGTCTTTATAGATATCGTAATTTGACCCGTCGGGTTTCCTGTTCTTGTTGCACCAGCCGTATAAGGGGTTGTTTTCCCATTCCCACAAGGCATCTTCATAGGATGCCTGCTGGACATATTTCTTCCTGTCGGGTTCAGGTCTTGTCATCAGGTTTCTGAGATACTCCCTGAGGTAAGTGGCAATTCCTGTATTGTGATCCTCAAGAGTGAAGTCAAGTTCTACGGGTAGCAGTTTCACGGAATCGGCAACATGCCTGTCAATATACCCGTACTTAGCCATCTGTGACAGAACAATATTCCGCCGTTGAAAAACCCGGTCATAATATCTTCTCGGATTATAAAGGCTGGAATTCTTGAGCATACCTATGAGAACTGCAGCCTCCTGGAGATTCAGGGAATCAGGTGTGGTATTGAAATACACCCTGGAGGCAGAACGGATACCTTTTGTATTATAATTAAAATCATACTTGTTAAGGTACATCGCAATAATTTCTTCCTTGGTGTAGCTTTTTTCAAGCTTCACCGCTGTCTGCCACTCCTTGAATTTAGACATTCCGAGTCTTATCTTTCTTGTAAAGGCGGAAACAGTGTCAGTGTCTCTCGGGTAAAGCTGTTTGGCAAGCTGTTGTGAAATGGTACTGCCTCCTCCCGTATTCTGACCCAGAATTATTGTTTTTACCACAGCCCTGACTACTCCCCTGATATCAATCCCCGAATGCCTGTAATACCGTATATCCTCGGTTGCAATCAGGGCATCTGTAAGATAAGGGGAGAGTTCATCGTAATTTGTCCATGTTCTGTTTTCAATACTTATCTTTCCCAGAAGTACCTCATCCTCTGAAAAAACTTCCGCAGCGAGATTTATCTCAGGGTTCTCAAGCTCACTGAATGAAGGCATGGGGCCAAGCTTTTCCTTCGAGATAAGAATGAAGATGGCTATAGCGAAAATGAAAGGCAGACTGAAGATGGACCAGAACCAGATGAGATATTTCCTGCTTTTAATATCGCCTTTCATAGGGTCGTAAAATTTGCTCCAAAAATAGTAAATTATAAAGAATCTTCAGGTTTATTTTGAAGTTTGCTGGCTAATTGATTTACTTTGCCATGTTTTAAAAAGACAAAATCTTTCTTCTTATGATCGAAAATCTTGTAATTGTAGAGTCGCCTGCAAAGGCCAGGACTATTGAGAAGTTTCTGGGAAAGGATTTTCGTGTTATATCAAGCTTCGGTCATATCAGGGATCTGGCCAAAAAAAATCTGGGCATCGATCTGACCAAAGATTTTAAACCCGACTATGAGATCCCCAAAGAGAAATCCAAAGTGGTGGCGGAACTACGCAAAGCTGCCACACAGGCAAAAAATATCTGGATAGCTTCTGACGAAGACCGTGAAGGTGAGGCTATAGCATGGCACCTGGCAGAGGTACTGAAGCTCGATACCGAAACTACAAAGCGGATAGTATTCCATGAGATAACCAGGGATGCAATTTCGAATGCTATTGAGAATCCCAGGAAGATAGACATGAACCTTGTTAACTCGCAGCAGGCACGAAGGGTGCTCGACAGACTGGTAGGCTTTGAGATATCACCCGTACTCTGGAAAAAAGTACAGCCGGCCTTGTCGGCAGGAAGGGTTCAGTCGGTTGCTGTCAGGCTTATAGTTGAGAGAGAAAGAGAGATCATTTCATTCAAACCCGAATCTTCGCACAGGATAACAGCTCTCTTTGCGGCCGGGCCTGAAACGGAAAGTGCATTGATAAAGGCTGAAGCCTCAAAACGTTTTACCGATGAAAGTGAAGCCTGGAAATTTCTTGAGCTTTGCATTAATGCTGTTTTCACGGTAGGCAACGTCACAGTGAAACCGGGGACCAAATCTCCGGCGCCGCCCTTTACAACGTCCACTCTCCAGCAGGAAGCGTACAGAAAACTTGGTTTTTCTGTCAGCCAGACTATGACCATTGCCCAGAAACTGTACGAAGCCGGAAAGATCACATACATGAGGACCGACTCAACCAATCTTTCCAGACTTGCTCTTTCAAAATCACATGAAGTAATTGTAAAGGAGTTTGGCGAAAGGTATTCAAAAACACGTCAGTTCCGGACAAAAACCAGGGGAGCCCAGGAGGCCCACGAAGCTATTCGTCCCGCATATCTCGAAAATCAAACCGTTACCGGTTCTGCAAATGAGAAAAAATTGTATGAGCTTATCTGGAAAAGAACAATTGCATCGCAGATGGCCGATGCTCAGGTCGAAAAGACAACTATAACGATAGATACCAACAATTCGCCCGTTACATTCCTCGCAACCGGTGAGGTCGTGAAGTTTGACGGTTTCCTGAAAGTGTATGCCGAATCGACCGACCAGGATAATTCCGATGAAGAAAAGACCCTCATCCCACCGGTTAGTAAAGGAATGAACCTCTTCTACAGGAACATAAGCTCCACACAAAGATACACGATGCCCCCTCCCCGCTATACGGAAGCCAGCCTGGTGAAAAAACTGGAAGAACTTGGTATCGGACGACCTTCAACCTATGCCCCTACAATATCAACGATACAGAACAGGGGTTATGTTTCAAGAGAAGACAGACCCGGGGAAAAGCGACCCATCAGGGTACTCTCTCTCGAAAAGGGTAAAATCACTCCTTCTTCGAAAACAGAAATTGCAGGCAAGGAAAAATCGAAGCTCTTCCCCCAGGACATAGGGATGATAGTAAATGATTTTCTGTTGGAAAATTTTTCTGCTATAGTTGATTACCACTTTACTGCGGAAGTCGAAGAGCAATTCGACGAAATTGCCGCAGGTAAGCTGAAATGGACCGGCATGCTCAGGGATTTTTACGGCCCCTTCCATGAAACCATACAGAATACTCTGGAAAAAACCGACCGGCAAAAAGGAATCAGGGTCCTTGGAAATCATCCCGAGACAGGCGAATCAGTGACTGTAAGGATGGGAAGATACGGACCTGTAGCTCAGATAGGAAGTTCCGAAAACGGTAACAAACCCCGATATGCAAGCCTGACAAAAAATCAGCTTCTGGAAACGATTACTCTTGAAGAAGCACTTAATCTTTTCCGTCTTCCCAGGCCGGTTGGAATACATGAGGGCGAAGAAATTGTGGCAGGAATCGGAAAGTTCGGA
>JAFGXX010000257.1 GCA_016936435.1 Bacteroidales bacterium | reverse complement strand
GCAAAACATCTGGTTGATGAAATGACGATTGTGGAGTAAGCCAGTTCTTAGCCTTATTATATATTCCCCCTCTTTGGGTGCAAAGAGGGGGAATTGTTTTAATTTTACGCCAAAATTACAGATATGCACCTTAGTCTTAAGGAAATACTGGCTGCTTTCATGGTTCTTTTTGCCATCATTGATATTCCCGGTTCCATACCGGTGATAATAGACATCAAATCCAAGGGGGTTAAGATCAAATCGGCCAAGGTCACCATAACTTCTTTATTAATATTTCTTGCATTTCTTTTCATCGGAACTCCTCTTCTGAGTGTATTCGGCGTCGACGTATCCTCATTTGCCATTGCCGGGTCTTTCATCATCTTCCTTATTGCCATGGAGATGGTTCTTGGAATAGAGATCTTTCATCAGGACGCTCATGGCGGCGGCGCCATTTTCCCTATTGCTTTTCCCCTTATTGCAGGAGCAGGATCCATAACGACTGTCCTTTCCCTTAAGGCAGAATATCAGACTATAAATATATTCATCGCTCTGATCCTCAACATGATAATCGTCTATTTCGTTTTGCGTCTCACAACCTTTTTTGAAAGACTGCTCGGACAGGGAGGACTGAAGATACTGAAGAAGGTGTTCGGCGTCATACTCCTGTCTATCGCCATAAAGCTTTTCCTTACAAATACAGGGATAATCCTGCCGCATGTCAGATGAGATAACCATATATACCGATGGTGCCGCCAGCGGTAATCCCGGCCCCGGAGGCTATGGCGTTGTTCTTAAATCGGGGAAACACCGTCTTGAATTGTCTTCGGGCTTCAGACTTACCACCAACAACCGGATGGAACTTCTGGGAGTCATCACAGGTCTTGAAGCCCTTAAAAAACCAGGCAGCAGGGTTGTGGTGTATACCGACTCAAAATATGTTGCCGATGCTGTTGAAAAAGGATGGCTTTTCCAGTGGGAGTCGAAAGGTTTCAGGAAGAAAAAGAACCCTGATCTCTGGAAAAGATTCCTGAAGGTATACCGGATGCATGACATAAAATTCGTATGGATAAAAGGTCATAACAACGATACGGAAAACGAATTGTGCGACAAACTGGCAGTGACAGCATCAAAAGGGAGCTGCCTGCCGGAGGATGCGGGTTATATTTCTGATTCAGAGAAAGATAACCTTTTATGATTTTTCTGTCTGAGCAAATTATTTTTGCTTTTTGGAAATAATGGTGCAATTTTGTAAAAACCCTTTCTGATGCAGAGACTCATTATCGACCAGACCGAACTGACCCCGGAAATAAATTTTTCTCCGCAGGAAAAGAAATTTTTGATAAGGGGCGTTTCTTCACCCGAAGATGTCAGGGCACTGTACTACCCGGTTATTGAATGGATCAGAATTTATGTAGATGATATTCTTGAAGGAGAAAAGAAGGTGTTCACCCCTGAATCTCCGTTAAGACTTCAGATCGATCTTTCTTATTTCAATTCATCCTCTGCAAAATTCCTCTACGACATTCTGATGGAGATAAAAAGGCTTCATACGGGAGGAGTTCCGGTGCTTATAGAATGGATTTATGAAGATGAAGACACTGACATGTATGAAGCCGGGACTGATATTGCAGAGCTTGCTGAGATGGATTTTATTTTTACAGCCAGGTAGTTATAAATAATGAAAGGACAGAAGGAACTTTATACCCTGCTCGACGATCTGTCAATACATTATGAATATCATGAACACCCTCCGCTGGCTACCATCAATGACGCCATAATTCACTGGAAAGATTACAATTCAGGAAGGTGCAAGAACATTTTTTTCCGGAATCATAAAGGGAATAAACACTACCTGGTCATACTTGAGCATCTGAGACAGCTCGATATTCATGATCTTGAGAAAAGACTGAAACAGGGCAAGCTCACCTTTGCCTCCGATACCAGGCTTATGAAGTACCTGGGTCTGGAACCGGGTTCGGTGTCACCATTCGGACTGATCAACGACAGGGAGAATAATGTTCATCTCTTCATCGACGAAAAGCTTAAAGATTTCGATCGTCTGGCTTTTCACCCGAACGCAAACACTGCCACTCTTGTTATTTCCCTATCCGATTTTCATAAATTTCTGCAACATACCGGAAACACCTATGAGTTTCTGAAGCTGTACGATTAAACACTTCTGCTGCAGGACTCTGTCCGGGAAAATTCTCTCCTATTTCTTCTTTCCGCTCCCGTAAACAGGTTGTTTCCACTCTTCCATGGGTTCGTATTTACTTTGAGCAGCCCAGTAAATTCCTCTTTTCATTATTTCGAGAGCCTGAGGCACCTTGAAATCGGATGCCACATGGCCGAGTGAGGTATAGAAAACCCTGCCCTTACCGTAAACCTTCTTCCAGGCTACAGGCATAACCGTACCTCCAATCCAGTCTGCATGACGATCGGTAAAGGTAGTTGTTGCAAGTACTTTTACATTCGGATCTACATGCATGTAATACTGCTCCGAATGCATCGCAAAATCTGTCAGTCCTTTAGTCACAGGGTCCTTTTTATCGGTTATCTGAACCGTATAGTCGATCACGCCACCCGGATGTGCGACCCATTGACCTCCAACCATAAACTGGTATTCGGTGTTATTACGGAAGGAATCTCCAAGTCCCCCGTGCCAACCGGCAAGACCTACTCCGCTTTTTACAGCCGCTTCGAGTGCTTTTTCCTGCGGGCCGGTGATTGTACCCATTGTCCAGGTCTGAATTATCAGATCAAAATCGGTCTTCAGGTCGAAGGTAGTATAGGAATCCAGCGTATTGGAGACGGTTACCAAAGCTCCCTCCTCCTCCAGCCACGGGACAAAAATATCGCGGCATTTATCAGGTTCATGACCCATCCATCCTCCCCATACAAACAAAACCTTCTTGCCTTTAAGCGGTGAACTTTCCTGGGCAAAGGTTTCTGACGGAGTTAAAAGAAGTGCCGTTAAAATGAGGGCACTGACTGAAAAAAATATTCTTCGTGTTGTCATCATTAAAGTATTTTGAGCTAAGATAATTATTTTGAACATTCTCCTGCTCATAAAAAATCCCAAACCAATGCCGGAAACCTGAATTTTAAGCTTTTTTATCCCTTGCCGTCAAATTTAGAAAGGTTCTATATAGAATT
>JAFGXX010000256.1 GCA_016936435.1 Bacteroidales bacterium | reverse complement strand
CCGCTGTAATATACAGGTCTGCTGTTATCCAGTTCATTTCTGAGCAGATTTTCCCAGTTTTCTTCAGGATAGGCACTCTTGCTTACTATAAGTCCGTTTGTATAGTCGAACCAGGTCCTCATTGCAGTTGCCACCGAGCCTGAATATGCCGACGAGGATGTTGGTCCGTAATTCATCGACACTGCGACACCGCAGTGATACATCAGTCTGGCAACAGCACTGTTCCCCGAAGTGTTTGTCATTGCTGCATAATCGTATGTTCCTTCGGAGAAATCGGCACACAGCTCTCCGTACCGTGAAGAGGTATAGCATCTGCTTCCCGTGCCGCTCAGCGGGTGTTCATTATATCTTACGACCTGTGCCATAGCAGTTGCAACGCAGCCTGTTACTGCATGTCCGCATGGTCCGGAAGCATCGGCAGGACACAGTGCATTGTAACCGCAACCCTGGCTCCATTTTGTTGCCAGCAGGGGAAGGACATCCTTTGTTCCTAAGAGACCGGGAGCTTCGCCACTTTCCAGCCTATCCCACATATCAGATATCTCACCCCGAGGAATAATGTAATTTGTCCTGCAATAATCAATCTGGGTTTTCCAGTTGTCTATAAGTTCATTTAAAGCAGGAGGCAATACCATATCGCCGGAAAATAATGCTCCTGAATCTCCCCAGCCAAGTACAGGATATGTGCGTTTATCTGCTGAAAAAATAATAAAGCCGCCCTTGCTTTCAGTGAAAATATACATAAGAGGCTGGTTAAGAACATCATAGATCACCGAATCTCCGGTTATTGTTCCTGTATCGGATCCCTTTTGCAGTTCAGAAAAAGTGATTGCAGCAATCTTGCGCGCAAAATCTGGCTCAACAACCTGCGCCAGGGTATTGAAAGAAAGAATAAACAGGACAGCAATTGGGATGAATCTTGAAGCGGCTTTCATATAAGTTTTTTTCAGGGTATTTTATAAGACATGTTTCTGAAACTGATAGTTGCTTTAAGGTGTAAAACACTCTGATCATTAGAATCCAAGATCCAGGGCTTTGTCGGTCAGAAACTCTTTAATCTCGTCCTGCGATGGTTCAGTTATCAGATATTCAACCGGCTCTGAATAGTCAATATCTTTATGAAATGCAAGCTGTTCACGAAACAGTTTTTCCGAATAAAACTGTCCGAAATACCTTATGGCCTCATTGCTTATCTCCTCAACAGAGTAATAGTCTTTCAGGATAAAGTACAGATCAACATAATCTTTCCATTTAGCTCTGCGGCCCAAAGCATAAGCTTTCATTGACGCCAGTGATAATAGTGAAGGATAAGATAAATTTTGCTCCAGGCTTAAAGGGTGTTCTATGTCATAAGCGTAATTAAAGAAAGTAACCTTAATATCGTTAATTATAAAGTGTAACTGGTCAGTATCCTCGAAGATCCTGACAATGCTGAAAGGAACAGTTTCAAGCTTCTTTCTTATATCCTTCTTGTTTATTTCATTTCTACAGAAAAGATCAAAATCGATTGACCTCCTGTGTCCCAGGTGCAGAGCAATGGCTGTTCCTCCCACCATATAGAATTTCCTTTTAAAAGCTCTTAAATACGGAAGAAGCTCATTCTGTTTTCCGGAAAATATTTCCGTGTGCATACTTAGAGAAAAATAGAGTGAAATAATTCAATGTCAGTTCATGATAATTGCCTTTACGCCTTTCGCTCAGATTTATCGAGCTGAAGAATATTTCCGCAACTTTTTCAATCCCAAAAAGCGATATAAGTTCTTTGACTGCCTCAATGTCACCATAGTTTAAAATAAACTCAACCAGGACATCAGGGCTTATATCCTCCTTCCTGTCATCAGGAATATACCAGAATAACGAACTGTGTTTTCTTATATACCTTTTAACTTCAGGACTGTTCATTTTACTTGCAGGTATCTATTAAAGATAGCAAAATTATGTGAAGAAAGCAAGAAAAAATGACAACAAACGGCAGATTGAGGCTGGTAGAACTGCAATCTTCAGTACTATTTTTTATCGAGTATCTCTTTGGGGACAACCCCTGCCCTCTCGCTCCATATATTGAATTGCATGATCATCTTTTCCTTCTGTTCCGGAAACTCCTCACTCAGATCCTTCAATTCCGACCTGTCAGTTTTTATGTTATAAAGCTCCCACGATTTAAATTGTTTTTTGGAATAGTCGTAAGCAGAAACCAGTTTCCAGTCACCGTCCCTGACAGCCCTGTTGCCTTCATGCTCCCAGAATAAGGGAACTTTCCTTTTAAGGGTTTTTCCCCTGAAGACAGGCAGAAGACTTGTGCCTTCCATGGGAGGAATATCATTACCCCTCAGCTCTTCAGGATATTTTCCGCCTGCAACATCCACCAGTGTTGGCATAATATCAATTATATGACCTGTCTGCGTTGATATCGAGCCTTCTTTTATCATCTGAGGGTAAAAGGCTATGAAAGGCGTTGATATACCTCCTTCATGAACCCAGTGCTTGAACATCCTGAAAGGAGTGTTACTGGCATTTGCCCAGGGATATTCATAGGCATCGAATGAATCGGGAGTACCTGTCTCGCCGGTCACCTTCAGGAAGGCGGCCTGACCTTTTGTCGATTCATGACATCCGCCGTTATCGGAGAGAAAGATGATAAGTGTTTTGTCAAGTTCTCCAGCTTCTGCCAGGCTGTTTACAACTCTCCCGATATTCTGATCCATACGGTCTATCATGGCAGCGTAGACAGCCATCCTCAGATCCCACAGTTGCTTTTTATCGTCCGGAACACTTTCCCATTCTCTAACCCTCTCATCGCGGGGCGTAAGTTTCATTGAAGTATCAATTATTCCCATTTTCAGCATACGGGCATATCGTTCTTCCCTGAGCTCATCCCAGCCGCTCATATATTTCCCCCTGTACCTTTCAATATCTTCAGGAAGAGCATGAAGCGGCCAGTGAGGGGCGGTAAAAGCCAGATAAAGAAAGAAAGGCTTTTGCTGTCCGACACCTTCCCTGATATATTCAAGAGCATGGTCGGTAATCGCATCTGTCAGGTAGAAGCCAGAATCAGGCGGAAAATATTCCTCTCTTTCATTTGTCCAGAGAGGAACCGGTGTGTTCGGTCTGTAGGCTATCCTTCTGAAATAACTTCCGCCACCGTCAATAAGGCCGAAAAAACGGTCAAAACCCCTGTCGAGAGGATGAACACCTTCTCTCTTCCCTACATGCCACTTGCCAGACATATACGTATTATAACCGGCCAGTTTCAGTGCTTCAGCCAGGGTTACACACTTGTCATTCAGATATCCCTGGTATGCCGGATATCCCCGATCGTTAACCATGTCGCCCACTCCTGCCTGATGCTGATAGAGACCTGTCAGCAGTGAAGCTCTTGTAGGGCAGCTTCGTGATGCATTGTAAAACTGAGTCATCCTGATACCCTGCGAGGCAAGCCTGTCGAGATTGGGAGTCTGTATCTCCGAGCCGAAGCAGCCAAGGTCGGAATAACCCATATCATCAGCAAGGATCAGAATTACGTTGGGCTTTTCAGCAGCTTTCTCCGTGGAACATCCCGTTATTGTCAGTAGAAGAGTCCCTATGGCAGGAACAAATTCGGAGTGAAAACGCTTTTTCATAAATTATTTATAAATTGAGTAGAATTTCAAAGTATAATAATACAAAATAGTTATAAACTATGAAATATGACACTTTGACACCATTTTTCCTTGCGACCCTGGCATTAACTTCCTGCAACAACAGGACAGGCGACAGAAAAGCGCCCAATATAATCCTGATAATGGCCGATGACATGGGATATGAATGTCTGGGATGTAACGGAAGTCTTTCATATAAAACACCTTTTCTCGATTCCATGGCAGAAGAAGGCATGCTTTTCAGGCAGTGTCATTCACAGCCCCTCAGCACACCTTCGAGAGTGAAACTGATGACAGGACTTTACAACTACCGGAACTACGATTATTTTGATCACCTCGCCAATGGCCAGTACACTTTCGGAAATCTCATGAAAGAAGCGGGATACTCAACATGCATTGCCGGAAAATGGCAGCTTAACGGCATTTCTTATAAGGATAAGATACCTTATTGGAATGACACAACGAGGACCGAACAGTTTGGATTTGACGAATACTGCCTGTGGCAATATACCAGGGAACGTAAGGAGGGAGAAAGATATTCAAAACCGCTGATCGAGCAGAACGGCAGATTGCTGACTACAGATGAAGATGATTATGGTCCCGATATTTTTGCTGATTATATCATCGGTTTTATTGACAGGAATAAGACCAGACCTTTCTTCATATATTATCCCATGGTGCTGGTACATGACCCATTCGTACCGGCTCCTCTGTCAGAAGACTGGGAAAAAAGGGATCAACGTTACCAGCGCGATACTGCATATTTTAAGGATATGGTTGCCTATACCGACAGGTTGGTGGCGAGGATAGTCAAGAAATTGCAGGATGAAAAGATTGAAAAGAACACCATTGTGATCTTTACGGGGGATAACGGTACCGGCACAGCTATTTACACGAAGACTAAAACGGGAATCATCCGCGGAGGAAAAGGTAATACTAAAGATGCCGGCACACATGTACCGCTTATCGTAAGCTGGCCGGGCACTATAAAAGAGGGATCTGTATATGAAGGTCTGATCGAGTTCAGCGATTTTATGCCCACACTTGCTGAAGTCGCCGGCAGAACTGTAGAATGCGACGGCAAAAGTTTTTATAAGCTTCTTACCGGAGATGACTATGAACCCAGGAAGACACTTTCGGTGCACTATGATCCCCGCTGGGGTAACAGCAGCCGCAACAGAAACCAGTTTGTAAGGACACTCACTCACAAGCTATATATCGACGGAAAATTCTTTGACCTTACAGAAGACATAACGGAAAGCAGGCCTCTTAACATCGATTCATTATCACGAATGGAGAAGAAAACCTACCTGTTTCTAAAATCCGAACTCGACAAGCACCCTGTCTGGGTAAAATTCTGACTATTAAAGACATAAAATCAGCAAACAAATACTGATATCTTCACTTCTCTCATTCGTGCATTAGTGGCAAAGAAAAGAATGCCACGAATGCACTAATGATTCCCTTTTAACATTCGTGCATTAGTGGAAATAAAAAAAAGCCACGAATGCACTAAT
>JAFGXX010000070.1 GCA_016936435.1 Bacteroidales bacterium | reverse complement strand
GAATGACAATTAATTAAACTGACTTGTCCTGCAATCCCATAGAATCACTCCACAACATCAATCTGTTTCTTCTCGCGGAAAAAGAAAATGAAGCTGAAAAGTACTGCTAATGCAATGTATGCCGGGACAAACCAGATATTCTTCCACAGATATTCATCGTTTACGAAATAATGGGTTGTAACAAAGCCTGAGATCCAGGTTCCGATGAACATGCCAAGACCGTAAGTCACAAATGTAAATAACCCCTGGGCTGCATTTTTAATCCTTTCATTGGATTTCTTTTCGGTATACATATATCCCGTAACAAAGAAAAAGTCGTAACAAATACCGTGAAGGATGATCCCCGTATAGAGCATCCATACGTTTGTATCCATGTTTCCGTAGGCAAAGCACAGATAGCGGAGTAGCCAGGCACTCATTCCTATAAGAAGCATGTATTTGACACCTATCCTGTTGAAAAGGAAAGGTATCGCCAGGATGAAGACAGCTTCGGAGATCTGTCCCATCACCATTTTACCTGCAGCATTCTGCATACCTGCCTGGTTCAGGAACAGATTGGCAAAACCGAAATAGAATGAAAGAGGGATGCAAACAAGTATTGCAGAGATGAAAAAGATCAGGTAAGGTCTGTCCCTGAACAGTAAGAGTGCATCGAAGCCGGAAACAGATCTTGCAGATACAGCCTTTGGAGCCTGAGGCGGGGTATCTGGCAGAATAAAGCTGAACAAACCAAGCATTCCTGAAACCAGTGCTGCCATATAAAAAGTGAAAGGTGTCTTTTCAATTCCCAGCAGGCCTATCATGAGCCCTGCCACTATCCAGCCAAAGGTGCCGAATACCCTTATATAGGGGAATTGCTTTCCCGGGTCGGACATCTGCCTGAAAGCCACACTGTTCGACAGGGCAATGGTAGGCATGTATACCAGCGAATAGAGCAGGATGATCCAGTAGAATGCAGCATTGTTTTCTACCTTTGCGGCAAAGAATAAAAGAATAGCTCCTCCTGTATGCAATACTCCCATTAAGCGCTGTGCAGCAAAGAACCTGTCGGCAATCATCCCCACAAAAAAAGGAGATATCATCGTTGCAATGGCAAGGGCACTGTAGGCTGCTCCGATCTGTATCCCCGTGGATTTCAGAAATTCAGTCATGTAGGTTCCCATGGTCACATACCATGATCCCCATATGAAATACTGAAGGAACATCATCGATGAGAGAATAGTGATGGTCTTAGGTTTCATTGTGTCTGATTATTAAAAAACGCTTAACAGGAATTCATCGTTCATTTAAAATTACATATATTTACGAGGATAACAAAAATCACTATCTCTTCAAAATATTTATTAATCAAAACTTCAAATATGAAAAAAGCTGGTATTTCAAGACGTAATTTTCTTGGTAAAGCAGCAACGGTAGGAGCTGCAGGAGTAGTTGTTCCGTCAATTCTTACAGGCTGCTCGGGTGAACCAAAAATAAAGGTTAGCCCTGTAACCTGGCTCGATCAGGCCCCCGACGGTCCGGTTCTTAAAGCAGGTGTTGTCGGCTGCGGAGGTCGGGGAAAAGGAGCTGCAGTTAATTTTCTCAAAGCAGGGCCTAATCTTCAGATTGTTGCTCTCGGCGACACATTCAAGGACAGACTCGACGACTGCCGGGCAACGATAGCCAAAAACGGACAGGAAGTTCCCGAAGAAAATTGTTTTGTGGGATTTGATGCCTATCAGAAAGTTATCGATGCGGGTGTTGACATCGTAATCCTCGCCACACCACCATACTTTCGTCCTGAACACCTTGAGGCAGCGGTAAACGCACGTAAGCATGTATTTGCCGAAAAACCTGTTTGTGTGGACCCGGTCGGTGCCCGTAAGGTTATGGCCACAGCGCTTAAAGCCAAAGAGCTGGGATTGTCAATAGTCACAGGAACGCAGCGCAGACATCAGCGCGACTATGTAGGTGCCTACCAGCAGGTGCAGGCAGGCCGCATTGGAGATATAGTTGGAGGAAATGTATACTGGAACGGAGGTAAGCTCTGGCACCGCGACAATAATCCTTCATGGACCGAAATGGAATGGATGATCCGCGACTGGGTTAACTGGACATGGCTTTCAGGCGACCATATCGTTGAACAGCACGTTCATAATCTCGACATAATGAACTGGTTCACCGGATCACATCCTGTGAAAGCAGTAGGTATGGGTTCGAGACAGAGGCGTGTAACCGGCGACCAGTTTGATAATTTCAGCATCGATTTTGTCTTTGAAGACGGCCGTCATTTCCACAGTATGTGCCGGCAGATTAACGGTTGTACCAACAGTGTTTCGGAAAGACTCCAGGGTTCAAAAGGCGCTGCCTATTTTCTCGACAGAGTCTTTATCACCGACCTGGAAGGATTGGAATTATGGCAATATGAATATCCTCTCAACGACGAAGGCAAGCCTGCCAGAGGCAAGATGAAAAGCGCATACGATCAGGAACATGTCGATCTTGTAACAGCAATAAGGACCAACCAGCCTTTCAACGAACTTGAAAATACAGCCATTTCGACCATGACTGCCATTATGGGTCGTATCTCAGCATACACCGGCAAGGAAACCACCTGGGAGCAGATGATGAATTCCGACCTGAAGCTCGGACCAACGACACTCGCCTTCGGCCCTGTTGATATACCCAAGGAAGTACCCGTTGCAGGTGATGCATACGTTCCGCCTGCTCCAAGAAAGTAAAAAATAAGTTTTATGAACACCTCCAGAAGAGACTTCATAAGAAGAACTGCACTTACAGGAGCTGCCCTTCTGGCAGCTCCTGCTATCTATCGTACCGAAGCTGCCGGTAAGAAATCGAAGGTCACAGACCCCTCTGAGCCTTTTAAACTCAAATATGCTCCTTCGATGAATATGTTCAGGGAACATGCCGGCGCTGATCCTGTTGATAACATTAAGTTCTGTTATGATCAGGGTTTCAGGGCAATGTTCGACAACGGACTTCCTAAAAGACCGGCCGAAGAACAGGTGAGAATTGCCAATGAGATGCAGAGACTCGGAATGCTGCTCGGGCCTTTTGTTTTGTATGCCGATTTTGCAACAACCTCATTCGTTCTCAACAAGCCTGAGGTTAAAGAGATGCTGAAGGCAAAGATGGCCGAAGGTATCGAGGTTGCGAAACGTACAGGTGCAAAATGGGCACTCATGGTTCCGGGACGCTATGACGAAAAGCTGCACCGCGACTACCAGACTGCCAACGTGATAGACAATCTCAGGTTATGTTGCGACATTGCCGAACCGGCCGGATTGACAATAGTCCTTGAGCCTCTTAATACTCTCAGAAATCACCCCGGTCTTTTCCTTAACGGAATACCTCAGGCTTACTCTATCTGCCGTGCCGTAAATCGGCCTTCCTGCAAGATCGTCGATGATGTCTATCATCAGCAGATAACGGAAGG
>JAFGXX010000069.1 GCA_016936435.1 Bacteroidales bacterium | reverse complement strand
TATTACAGCGCACAGGGATTTCCATCCGAATCCGGGAAGGCATACTTTCATTCTTTCCGCCCGTCAGATCCGGGAAAACTGGTACGGTTTCCGATGGACAGCTGGCCTTCGGATGTCAGAGGAAGCGGTGGACAACACTCCTGTAACAGGTTCAATGGTTCAACAGGAATCATCTCTCTTCATGGCCCGGCACTTTACAACCTCAAATGGCAGCCGCGTGTGGGGGAATGCTTTGAGCAGGCCTATTATTTGCAGGAATCAGAAAATGTAAGGAGATTTGCTCATCACTATATAGGATATGACAGTGCTTACAGACCTTCGGAACAGCCTGAAGGCTGGATGAGTCCAAATGGGAAATTTGCCGTTATAAAAACAAGATGGGGATGGTATAGGATTAATCTGGAAGAGAGGATGACTGCTGAACAGATTAAAAATTATTTAGAGAACTAAATCACGTTGTATTATGATACCTGTAATGAATAAAAATGTATTGCTTCTTTTTTCTGCCCTGGTTGTTTTATTTTATTCCTGTGACCTGTCTAAGAAAAATTATTCCGACGGAAAGATCCTTTTCAGCGATAATTTTGAAGATAGTCTTGCGAACTGGGTTGTCGAGCAAACACCTGACGGCATGACCAGAATAAATAATGGATGTCTTGAAATTGACGGAGGAGGGACTACTGTATGGTTCAGAGAACTCCTTAACGGACCTGTCAGGATCGAATACGAAGCCACACTTGTAAAAGAGGGAGGCAAAAATGATAACTGCCGCGACCTTAACTGTTTCTGGATGGCCAGGCATCCACGCGCTCCTTACGATCTTTTTACAGGATGGAGATCAAATAGTATTAACCGTTCAGGTATATTCAGAAACTACGACGATCTGAGGACATACTATGCAGGCATAGGTGGCCACCTTAACACCACAACCAGATTCAGAAGATATACCGGACATGGAGATAAGCCTCTGCTTCCTGAACATGACCTCTCAGATAAAAAATTTATGCTGGAGGCTAACAGGAAGTATAAAATAACATTAGTGGCTTGTAATAACATTATACAATATTTCAGGGATGGCGAGATCATTTTCGATTACTTTGATCCTCAGCCTTATACAAGTGGATGGTTCGGTCTGAGAACTGTATCGAATCATATGATCGTGGATAATTTTAAAGTTACCTCTCTTATTCCTTCAGAAGGCAAAAGAAATTTGCAAAAGGAACAGGAGAATGCAGTTAAGTCCGGTCTGAATAAGAACCTTGCAGCACAGTCAATAAGAAAGGGTTGGCGAAGCCAGGATCTTTTTAGTTCGGGGGAGGGATTCCTTTCCGAGAGAACGGTTTTTCATGATCCTCTGACCGGAGCTGAGGTCTGGCGACTTACAAACGATCCCTCGATCGAGTCGAATGAGTACTTCGATATCCCGGTCTTCAGCGCCGATGGCAGGTATATTCTTTTTGTTACCCGTCGTAACGGAAAAGCTGAACGATGGCTGATGAACTCCGACGGGACAAATCTCCGCCCTGTTTCAGATAAGGCAAGCACAGGCTTTGAGAAAGGTTTCTGGAGTATACTTTATCCCGATATTGTTTATTTTGCTGAAAAACAAAAGCGGGACGGACTCCTTTATACCCGAATCATGGAAATGAATGTCATATCGGGTATAACCAGACTTATCACCGAAGTAAAAGGCGACATTGGTATTATGCAACCTCCTCATCCTTCTGAAAACCTCTTCCTGTTTGTCGACCAGATGGGTGGTGAGTACGCTGACAAGGATCACCCGTCGCGGGCAATTACAGTGACCAGGGAAGGGAAAGTGTATGTGGCTCCTTTTGCAAGGATGGTTCACCGTCTCCGGTTCACTAAATCGTCTGATGGAAGGATCTTTTCCAATTTCGATGATCCGAGAACAACATGGACAAGTAACTATGACGGATCAGACCGGAGAGAAATACCTTTTGAAGGCGGACATCCCGACTGGGTCCCTGGTGGCAAAATGCTGTTCTTTAATGCTCGTCAGCTAATGCCTGACGGAACGGTTGAGTTTGATGTAAGGTACGACGCCGTGGATCAGGATGGGAAGAATCTCAGGACTATTTATCCATACGGAGGACATGCCTCCGCGTGCCTCGACGGAATGTATTTTGCATGCGACGGAGGTGAGGGATCAGGATCGGTAAACTATGTATCTCTCGATGAAAGGAACATTGCAATCACACTGTTTCCTAATCATACTTCAAGATACGATCATTCCAATAAATGGCACCCCGATCATCATTCCACCCACCCGCACCCTAACAGCAGCCCGGATGGAACTAAGATCGTCTCTAACAGCGATGTGCTGGCTCAATTCACAGATATTTTCCTGTCGGTAAGCCGTTTGCCGGATCCTCCGAGTAAGCCCGTTAATGTGTTGGAGGGTCCGGTGCATAAACTTATATGGAACAGACCCTTCAGGTGCAGGGAAACAAAAGGTTATATTGTGTATGGTACAAATAAAACCGGACGGGATTATCAAAGGCTGTTTGCCGAACCGGTTAAGGATACCTTCTGCCTTATACCGGCTGAAGCCGCAATGAAATATTTTGTTGTGACTGCAATTGAACATAGCGGACTTGAAAGCAGACCATCTGCAGAAATCTCAGTTGGCCCGGATACTGATGATGCCATTGCTACCATCAGTATAGAAGCTGAAACTGTAATTCCTGTCATGCATATTACAGAGAAACTGGATATGCAGAATGCTTCTAACGGACGTTTTATCAGCCCGCGTGATTCAAATTGCACTGAAGGCTTTTTGCTGGAAACGGATGTTTTACGTTCAGGAGAATATAACGTCTGGGCAAGGATCAGGGGGAACGGAAAACTGACTTTCCAGGAACAAAAAATAATACCCGACACCCTGGTTCCAGGACAAACAAAATGGCAGTGGGTAAAATACGGGAGGCCGATTACCTTAAATAAGGGATCTGCAAAATTGAATATGGCATTTGCAGATGGTCAGGGATGCCTCGACAAAGTGATAATCACAACTGACAAAGGCTTTATACCTGAAGGGATTATGAAAGTGGATGAAACGCCACCGTCAGTTCCGGTAATTTCGAAGATTTATTTTGTATCGCCCGGAAACGTAAGGATTGAGATTAAGAAACCCGGGGAAGCTGATTTTAGTTATTTCAATATCTACAGCTCATTCAACAGGAATTTTTTATGCGATCAGTTTACTCTCACAGGCTCTCCCTCCGAAAACATTTTTATCGATTGGGGATTGCCCCTTAACAGGAAGGTATATTATAAGATAACCTCTGTTGACATTTCGAGCAATGAATCGGAACCATCTGTTTTATCTGTAGCAAAACCTGATATGTTCAGCCCCGAATACATCTATCTTCAAACTGAAAGCGGGAGCATAGTTAATATGTCAGAAGCAGTTGCTGCTCAGAACGGGAAGGAGTACCTGGCGCCTGATGATGAAATGCCCGCTTCGGTTAGCTGGGATTTTGAGATAAGGAAAGAAGGATACTACGCATTTTTCGGAAGCTCTGTCTGCCATCCTGATCGAAAAATGCCCGGATTCAGTGTAGATATCGATGGGAAAATTACTACCACATGGAAACCTTTCGGGATGTATGGTACATGGAAATTATCGCCTGTAGGTGAGAAACATTCAGGAACTCCGGAACTTTTTTTTCTTGAAAGGGGAAGCCATACCCTGAAAGTAGTACCTGAAAACCGTGATTCATATGTTTCAGGATTTGTAATTAGCAACGATCCGTCCTTTTCACCGGTAGATGAAATGAAAAGCACAGGTTATTGATTAACGATTTAAATCTGAAAATGTTAACCATAAGGCAATTATCTTATTATGAAGAACTTAATTAAAAAGGCATTTCTTTACCTTGCATTTATTCTATCTCTGTTTTCCTGTAAAGGGGATGCGAATTCCGGGCCTGAACCAGTAAATATTGATGGGAGGAAAGCATATTTATTTAAGAAAACTCCGACAAGAGACCTTTATTTATATGTAAATGAACCAGTTGACAGTATGAGAAAAAGAAAGAATGCTGCAATAGTATTTTTTTTCGGAGGAGGATGGCGTAAGGGTTCCCCGACACAGTTCAATGAACATGCAAAATATCTGGCATCGAGGGGTATGTTTGCTTTTCAGGCCGATTACAGGACTATGGAACAGGATTCAGTGACTCCCTTTGAATCGGTTTCCGACGGTAAATCTGCCATCAGGTGGGTCAGGATGAATGCCAGGTTTCTTGGTATCGACCCGCATCGTATAGCCTCGGGCGGAGGATCGGCAGGAGGTCATATTGCAGCTGCCTGTGGCACACTAAGAGGTTTGGATGAACCGGGAGAAGATTTAAAGATAAGTTCGGTTCCGGATGCCATGGTCTTATTCAATCCGGTTTATGATAACGGCCCCACAGGCTACGGGTACGGTTTGTTTGGTGATAGATATTTGGAGATATCTCCCCTGCACAATATTCGCAGGGGTATAGCTCCTGCTATAGTGTTTCTTGGGACAATAGATAAGAACATACCTGTTGCTACTGCAGAGGATTTCAAACGCAGGATGGAGGAGGCAGGGAGCCGGTCAGAATTATTCCTGTATGAGGGTCAGGGACATGGATTTTTCAACTATAACAGAGGATATGCCATGTACAGCAACACCCTTTACGAAACCGACCGCTTTCTCAGCTCTTTAGGTTTCATAAAGGGTGAACCGCTAATAAAACCCGGTATTAATTCCGGAGAGTAGATCTTATAGTGGGTTGCCTGTTTACAAGGTACAGGCTGCTACGGATACAGGTAAGCAGATTCTTGCCAGCAATCACAGCAGCACTTCTCAGGTGCCCCGCAAATTACGTTGGAAGCTACAGTTGGTAGTCATAACTTTATAACCTCACTACCAGCAAGGAGGAAAGCTCCCGTTCCGTATACCTCCCAGCTTTCGGCCGAGAAATTCTTCCTCGGGTCGGCGCCGATAGGCTGGCACCATCCCACATGACCATCGGGTTGTATCAGACCGTTAAGTCCGATCCATGCCTTTCTTACTGCCGGCAGATATTTTTCCCTGTCGAGAATCCCATTATTGATACCCCAGGCCAGGGCAAAGGTGAAGAAGCCCGATCCGCTCGCTTCGCCGCCCGGGTAAGAATCCGGATCGAGGAGGCTTGCACGCCACAGGCCGTCAGCCTGCTGTATCGAAACGATCTTCCCTGCCATTTCCCTGAACAGGTTCTCGTAGAAAGGCCTGTCAGGATAATCTTTGGGCAGTTCACTTAAAAGAAGAGCCAGGCCACCCATTACCCATCCGTTGCCTCTTGACCAGAATATCTTCCTGCCATTAGCTTCGTAGCGGTCGAGAGAATCTCCCTTGATGACATAATTCAGGTCGCGGGCGAAAAGATGTTCTTCCTTGTTATACAGGAGGTTGTAGCACTCACGATATAGTTCGTTGCTTTTTTCCATGTACTTTTGGTCGCCCGTGATCATCGACAATTTCACCATTGCAGGCGGAGCCATGAAGAGGGCATCGCACCACCACCAGGTGATGACCCTGATACCTCCGGTCTGGTATGGCGTTGCCAGAAACTTCTCCATTTGTTCTATGAAGGGGTTGATCATCTTCGGATCCTTCTTCAGACGGTAAACATCAATGTAGGTCTGGCATATTGCATGGTCATCGGCATGATGAAGCCTGGGTCCCGGTTTCCACTGGTTGGCTTCACCCATGCTGATCATGGCATCGAGGAGCGCTTTGTCGCGTGTGGTCCTGTATGCCGCAGAAATCCCGGCATAGAACGCTCCGTTGGTCCAGTCGTGCAATGCATGTTTCGGGTTTTCAAGCTGCCAGAGGGCAGCCCTGGTCATCACCTTTTTTATTTCCTTGGGTTTGAAGACCTTATCTGCAGGGTCTTTGGCCTGAAGAAGAATACCGGGGATGAACAACAATAAAAATAAGTAAGCAGATCTATACATGGATACGGGATTCGGTTTGAAGTTTAAAGTTTAAGGTTCAGAACATCATAGGTCTGCCCTGGGCGCCTGCAGGCTGGGGCATAACAGGTTTCCTCGGAAGCTTTTCAGTCCTCATGGCTGCATTGTATGCCAGTGAAGCTGTTATGATGGCGTTGATTTTCAGGTCATCTATTACAAGTCTTTCCCATGTGTCCATCACTGTGTGGTAGCCACGTCCATATTCGATCTCATCCTGAATGAACTGGAAGGCAGGCAGTCCGTAACGGTCGAATGACTGGTGGTCTGTTCCGCTGGTATTTCGTATTGTAATTGTTGAAGCGCCCATGTCGTTGAAAGGCTTGAACCATTCTTCAAAGACAGGCCTGACAGCTTCGTTCTGCTGAAGGTATATCCCGCGGTAGCGGCCTGAACCGTTGTCCATGTTGAAGTAGACGCAGAATTTATCAAAATCGGGCTTGTTTTTTCCGCTCTGTGGGTCGACAAGGTATTTGCTTACATAACCCCTCGATCCGTATAGTCCCTGCTCTTCACCGCCCCAGAGTGCAACCCTTATTGTCCTTTTGGGTGTCACATTCAGTGCTTTGAGGATACGCAGTGCTTCCATCATAACGATACAACCGGAAGCATTGTCGGCAGCTCCCGTTCCTCCATGCCATGAGTCGAGGTGAGCTCCGAGAAGGACAACTTCATCCTTCAGGGTTTTGTCGGTACCGGGGATCTCGCCTATAACATTGTACACTTTCGGGCTTGCAAAGAATTTGTTCTTTATTTCCACTTCCATCTCCACCGGGACGTTATTCCTGAGAAGTCTCTCCAGCCTGCTGAATGCTTCCATCGGGATGTTCAGCTGGGCAACAGGTTCTTTGTCACCTGAATTGTAGCCTGCTCCGTTTGAACGGGGGATATTGTATGTTCCTGAATTGTTGAGTATTACAGCAATTCCTTCATTTGCAATGAGCTCTGTAACTCTGGTCCGGAGCTGTCGTTGTGCCATCAGCGTAGCTATGTCGGCGGGCATTCCGCCTGCACCTCTGCGCCTTGCCTGGGTGATGCTTTCGGTTTTCAGGGCTTCAAGCTCTTCATCGGTATATCTTGTAGCAAGAGGTTCAAAGCTTATCTGGTAGGGCGTTGAGCTTGTTGATGGCATCATGACGATCTTTCCGGAGAGTTTTCCCTTGTATTTCTCAAGATCGGCTTCAGTCCTGACATCTATCATCACAACTTCACTTTTTACCAGTCCGTTTGTACTTCCCGTCCATGCAACAGGATTACATGCAAAATTAGTATAGTAGGGAGCTGTCATGGCAGCGTATGTTTTCAGATTATCCCATCCGCCGCGGGTAAAATCGCCCGCCTCTTCAATTCTTACATTCTGGAATCCGAGTTCTTCCATCTTGGCTTTTGCCCATTCGTTGCCACGGGCGTTTCCGCTTGAAGCTGTAAGCCTCGGTCCGGTAAGATCGGTAAGTCCGAATGCAAGATCTTCGATCTTTGAATTGCGGGTGCCTTCCTGTTTGATCTTGTAAACCATGACAAGGTCAACATTCTCACTCTGAGAATAGAGCCATAAGGGCATAACGAGCATCAGCAGAACGGTGATGCCTGATTTAATTATTTTCATTTTGAATCAGATTAAATTAATTTAAGCCCTAAAAATAATTAAAAATGAATCAAAAGAACTGTTTCCGTTTATAATGATTAACATTAATTAACTTTGCCGGGTATGAACCATAAAGAGCCGCTCAACCGGGACCTGAAGATAAGGGTTAATATAATGATAATAAGATGTTTAAAAATATTTTATTAATAGGAGCAGGAGGATTTATCGGAAGTGTCGCCAGGTTTTTCCTGTCGAAGCTGAATCTGACGGTGGAACTGTTTTCCATTCCTGTCGGCACTCTGCTGGTAAATGTAACAGGATGTCTTGTAATAGGCTTGCTGACAGGCGTTGCAGATAAAACCGCACTGCTGAACAGTGAATGGAGGATGTTCCTGATGGTAGGATTATGCGGGGGATTTACAACCTTTTCAACTTTTGCCGGAGAAAACCTCATGCTACTCCACAATGGACAGTTCGGCCCCCTTCTGGTTTATACGGCACTTAGTGTAATACTTGGATTTGCAGCAGTTTTTTTCGGATATGCCATAACTAATATTCTATAATGATGGAAAATTCTGAATACAGTATTCTAAAGGTGTATGCCAGCAGTACCGACAGAATCGGTTCGAAGCTTCTTTATGAATTTATAGTGGAACTGGCCCGTGATAAGGGTATTTCGGGAGTAACAGTATTCAGGGGAATAATGGGTTTCGGGCTCAGCAGTAAAATCAGCACCGCACGATTCTGGGAATTAACGGAGAAACTGCCTGTTATGATAGAGATGCTGGATAAGACTGATGTTCTGTCGGGCTTTTATGCACAGATAGAACCTGAAATAATGAACATGAATAAGGGATGCCTTGTGGCTCTTGAACCTGTCAGGGTGCTTCTGCATAAACCAGGTGCCTGACGGCTTTTTACGAATTGAAGCGCCTTAACTAATTGATATTTAAATTTATGGGTCTTCGTTCTGACTACGCAGTTTATATTACCTGATAACGATACAGGGCTTATGGCCATAAAGATCTTTTTTGCATTCTGCTTAAGTTTATTTCCGGCATCAGACTATCAGTCCGTTGCTGAAGTCAATAATCTGCCAGGTAAAAAATTCCTGAATTATAACATACCCGGGACTTACATCAAAACGAACACACAACAGGGTTTTCCGGACCTTAAAAAAGGGATGAAAGCGCCACAGATAGTTCTTCAGGGTCAGGATAACAATACCTTTGATCTGTATGCGCACGACAGCAATTGCAGGTACATTCTTCTGATATTCTGGTCGGCAGACTGTCAGCACTGTAAAGAATTAATAAGTTCCTTATATCCGCTGTCAATGCAGCCTGAATACAGGGAGCGTCTGGAAGTCGTAACCATAAGTCTCGACGAGACTGACACTGAGATTATGGCCTGGCGCAGCAGACTGCCGGAGTTGTACGGCTGGAAGCATCTGAGACTGGAGGAAGGTGTAAGAAGCAGTACCTTCATTGATTATGGAATATCATATACCCCGGCAATGTTCCTCCTCGATGCTGAAACAATGTTGATAAAAGCCATTCCAAAAAGTGCGGTACAGATAAAAAGACGCTTACGCCGATGATGAAATTTTACATTTTTCATGAGGATAATTTTCGGGCCGGCAATTATTACAGCAACTCAGTCTGGCTTAAAAAAATAAAAATAAAAAGGGACTTTTTCCGAAGTGAAGGAGCTTTTTAATCTCAAACGATCAGATTATCATTAATTTTTGATTCAGCTTTAATAGAAAACTCATCATTTTCTGTAACTTTGATAAGTCAAGCCTGGCTAAAAAATTCATTCATAGGGTATGACAAGACATTTAATACTGCTGAATCTTTTTCTAGTCATTGTTACAGATTCTTTCTCTCAAAGTTTTCTTATCAGTGAACCTGACCTGGCATATGACGGCAGCCGGCTCTCAATAACTTACGATCTGAAAGCCGGTAATGAAAAGGATCTGTTTTATATATGGGTTGAAATCAGGGACACTTCCGGGAATTCTGTACATACTTCCTCTCTCAAAGGCGAGTTTGGGGAAAAGATCAGTCCCGGTAATGATAAAACAATAATTTGGCTTCCGGCTGAAGATTCTGTATTAAATGATGTAGATGTTACTGTCGAGATACTTGGAGAAAAATATGAAACCTCGTTCAAGAAGGGATCTGCATTGATCACTTCAGCCTTTATTCCCGGACTCGGACTTTCAAAAATAAGAGAAGACAGCAAATGGTGGCTTATGAGCATTCCTGTATACGGGGCTGTTGCTGGAGGCCTTTTCTATCATTTTAATTACCTTGAAACATATGAAGCCTATAGCGCTGAATCTGAAATCATACCCAGAAACGATTTGTTTTCCACAGCCCAAAAGCAAAGCGACATTTCAGCTGTTTGTTTCATTTCTGCTGCAGCAATATGGATTGTTGATATGATTTGGGTTGCTGCCTCTCCAAAACGGTACAAGCCTCTCCGGTATCCCGGGATTTCTCTGGGGTACTTACCTGCGCCTGAGGGCAGGGTCAGTTTGATATCATTTAAAATAGACTTTTAAATAAATTTAATAATGCAGAAAAATATAGTCCTGGTGCTTATATGTTGCTTCCTGGTTATAAATTTGTCTGCACAGGTTGTAAGAAGCGGTAAGGCGCCAATACGCCTTTCCAGCAAGCCGGAAATAATCGAAAGCCAGGATGCTCTGACAATTACAGACGCGCTTAGGGACAATGATGTTAAGTTCTATGCACTGATCATAGGGATCAACAATTATTCGGATCCGGGCATAATGGATCTCGACAAACCAATACACGACGCGGAATTGTTCTATGACGTTCTCACAAAGAGATATACCTTCGATACAGCTAACGTCAGCTTGATACGTAATGCCACGTATGCCGAGATTGTTGAGGCACTGGATCATTATGGGCGTGAAATAAAGCCGGAAGATAACTTCCTGATCTTTTTTGCAGGGCATGGTGTCTGGGAAATGGAGTCCGACAATGGCTTCTGGCTTCCTTCCGATGCCAGTAAAAACAGCAAAGTAGCCTGGTTCAGGAACAGTACTCTGAGGGACTATCTCAGGGAAATAAGATCGAAACATACCCTGCTGATTTCTGATGCATGTTTCGCAGGCTCAATTTTGATTAAGACGAGGACACTTACTGACGCACCAATGGCAATCAATAAGCTCTATGACCTTAAGAGCAGAAAAGCAATGACCAGCGGAACCCTGACGGAGGTGCCGGATCAAAGTGCATTTTTAAAGTACCTGATTGACGGCTTAAAAAACAACAATGAAAAGTATCTACCCTCGCAACAGTTGTTCAGCAGTTTCAGGATAAAAGTTATCAATAACAGTACGGTGGTTCCGCAGCTTGAAGTGATTTATGACGTGGGTGATGAGGGTGGAGACTTCATCTTTTTCCTCAAGGATGAAATAAGTACTGAATAATCAGGAATGAAAGAATTATAATCGTGGCAGGCAATAAACTTTTCGGGATAATATCTATTTGCTGGTTGTGTATTATGTCCTCCTGCAGGGAACTTCATAGAGAACCGGCAGTAAGTACAGGTACGGTTATAAATATAGCTATGCACTCTGCTGAGGTATACGGATATTTAATAGATTCTGGTGAAGAGCCTGCAGAGTATGGCCATTGTTATGGTAAAACATCAGGAGTGACAATAGACAGTTCCCGAACTAAGCTTGGCATCCCGAATGCCCTGGGAAATTTTCTCAGCAATCTGACAAACCTTGAAGCGGGAACAGAATATTTTATTAAAGCCTATGTGACTGACGGACTGACTACTGCTTACGGCAACGAAACAACCTTTACAACTGATCCTGCCTTTTTACCGGAACTGACGACAACAGATATTTCATCAATTACCTCAACTTCTGCAGTTTCCGGAGGAAACATAACATGGGACGGAGGAGCACCTGTTACAAAACGGGGTGTCTGCTGGCGTTTAGCCGACGAACAGGATCCGACCACAGATGACGATATTACTACAGATGGTGCCGGAACAGGTGACTTTACGAGTAATATTAGCGGACTTACTCCGGGGACGTTTTACACAGTGAGAGCTTATGCAACGAATAGAACAGGTACTGAATACGGGATAAAGATTTTATTCAGAACAAATTCCTCGTTACCGGTTCTTACTACAGTTCCGGTAAGCTCTCTGACTTCAACGAGTGCCACCTGTGGAGGTAATATTACATTTAACGGAGGTGCATACGTGACTGAAAGAGGAGTATGTTGGAGTACTTCGCCGAATCCAACAATAGCAGATGGAAGAACGGTCGACGGGGAAGGCAGCGGATCTTTTATAAGTGAAATGGACGGGCTGCAGCCAAATGAGACATATTATGTCAGAGCCTATGCAATAAACGCTATCGGAATCACCTATGCCAATGATCTGACGTTTAAGACATATACGGGATCTGTCGCAGATTACGATGGTAACATCTATAATACCATTACTATTGGCTCCCAGGTCGTGTTCAGGGAGAATCTGAAAGTTACCCATTACAGAAATGGTGAGCCGATAATAAATATTACTGACAGCACAGCATGGGTTAATGATATTGGCGGAGCCTATTGCTGGTACGAGAATAAAATTGAGAATAAAGAACCCTATGGAGCTCTTTATAACTTTTATGCTGTGGAAAATGTCAATGGAATCTGCCCGGCAGGATGGCATGTTTTTACAAACGATGAATGGAATGAAATTGCTAATACATATGGGCAACCCAATGTTGCAGGCGGATTCCTGAAAGATACAACACTATGGAGAAGTCCTAATTCAGGGGCAAATAATGTCAGCGGATTCACGGCCCTGCCTGCAGGCATACGCGGACAGGGTCAGCCGGGCAGCCAGTTTTACTGGAAAGAAATGTATTGCATGTTGTGGACATCAACCGAGGATGCTAATAGCAACAAACCGTATGGAAAAAGATTATGTTTTGATTATGCAGGGTTTGATTCGTGGTTACTGCCAAAGCATGATGGTTACAGTATAAGGTGCATCAAAGATTGAATGATACAGGAGGGGAATTTTTATAAATTTGTCCTGATTATGATTTACCCTTCCAACTTCGAATTAAAAATAGGTTTCGACCGTGTCCGTGAGCTTCTCAGGGAACGTTGCCTGAGTCCCATGGGAACCGAAATGGTAGACGGGATCCGTTTCCTGGAAAAGAAATCAAAAATTGATGAATTGCTCGCTTCAACATCCGAATTTCAGCACCTGCTGAGGTTTGAAGATAATTTTCCGGCAGATAATTATTACAGCAACTCGGTATGTCTGAACAAGATAAAAGTAGAAGGAACTTTTCCTGAAGTCAGGGAGCTTTTTGACCTGAAACGTTCGCTCGAAACCGTCAGGGCAATTCTCAACTTCTTCAGAAACAAAGAAGAAAATATTTACCCTGTACTCCGTAAATTGTGCGGTCAGGTTAAAACCTATCCTTATGTCATCGATTCGATCGACAGAATAATCGACCGCCATGGCAATATAAAGGACAATGCTTCATCTCGTCTCAGGGAGATACGCTCCGAGATAATCTCGAAGAACACTCTCGCGGCCAAACGTTTAAATGCCATTTTGAAGCAGGCTCAGGCCGACGGACTTGTTGATGCCGACACAGCAGCATCGGTAAGGAACGGGAGAGGGGTGATCCCGGTAAGCGCCTGGGATAAAAGAAGAATAAAAGGACTTATCCATGATCAGTCAGCGTCGGGCAAGACAGTATTTATTGAACCGGAGGAGATCGTGGAGATCAATAACGACATTGTGGAACTTGAATATGAGGAAAGGAGGGAGATTGTTAAGATACTTACAGCCTTTGCCGATGACATCCGTCCATATATAGACGATCTTCTTGCTTCAGATGCATTTCTGGGTGAGGTAGATTTCATAAGGGCCAAAGCCCTTCTGGGCATCCGGTTCGGATCAATACATCCGCTTCTTTCTGACCGTCCTTTCCTTTCGTGGAAAGAAGCTGTTCATCCTCTGCTTGCCATGGCCTTTAAAAAGATAGAAGGCCGAAAAGTCGTCCCTCTCAATATTCACCTTGATGAGAAGGACAGGATACTTTTAATCTCGGGTCCCAATGCCGGAGGGAAATCGGTATGTCTCAAAACAGTGGGACTCTTGCAGTATATGCTACAGTGCGGGCTCACCATACCTGTTTCCGAAGGGTCGGAATGCGGGATCTTCGGTGATATACTTATTGATATAGGTGACGAACAAAGTATTGAGAATGATCTTAGTACATACAGTTCGCACCTTATCAACATGAAGCAGTTCCTGAAAACCGGAAACGAAAGAAGCCTCGTGCTGATCGATGAGTTCGGCACAGGCACTGAACCTATGTTGGGAGGGGCAATTGCTGAAGCCATCCTGGGCGGCCTTAACAGTAAGGGAGTTTTCGGGGTGCTGACTACTCACTATACCAACCTGAAGCATTTTGCAACCTCCACTGAAGGTATTGTGAACGGAGCCATGGCCTTCGACAGTCACCTGATGCAGCCCTTATTCAGATTAAGTACCGGTAAGCCGGGCAGCTCCTTCGCCTTCGAGATAGCAAGGAAGATTGGACTTCCGGAAGAAATCCTTGACGAAGCATCAAAAAAGGCAGGGGTAGAGAACATAAAGTACGATAAGCATCTCAGGGACATAGCGCGCGACAAGCGTTACTGGGAAACCAAAAGAATGAACATACGCCAGCATGAAAAGAAGCTGGAGGAACTCATTGAGGAGTATGAAAAGGAACTCTCAGGCATGAAATCGGTTCGTAAGGAAATCATTCTGAAGGCAAAGGATGAAGCGGCGACGTTGCTGAAAGAATCCAATAGGATGATAGAAAACACCATCAGGCAGATAAAGGAGTCACAGGCAGAGAAGGAGAAGACCAGGGATGTACGTCAGCAGCTGGAGGAATTCAGGAGCAGTGTTGTGAATGAAGTTAAACCTTCTGAACCGGAGGCGGAGAAAAAAATGTCGGAGCTGAGCAGGAAAACCGGGCGATACAAATCCGTCAGGAAGCCTGAAGAAACGAAGGTGCACGAAACCTATGAAAAGCCTTTGAAAGTAGGTGATGCGGTGAGGATGTCGGATACCATGGCTGCCGGTGAGATCATTGAGATCAAAGATAAGACCGTACTTGTTGAAACCGGGAGTTTCAGGTTTCAGGTTTCAAGGGATAAGATCGAAAGGATAAGCAGAAGTGAGCTCAAAAAGAGCATTAGGTCGGGGCAGGTGTATACTGAAGCCGACCCGCTCATCAGTGAGCGGAAACTCAATTTCAAGCCTGAGATCGATATAAGAGGTGTCAGGGGAGATGAGGCTCTGCTTCGTGTAAGAGATCTGATTGACAATGCCATTATGGTTCAGCACCGGAACCTGAGGATATTACACGGCAAGGGAAACGGAATACTGCGCCAGCTTGTCCGCGATTACCTAGCCACCCTCGACGTGGTTAAGACTTTCCGCGATGAGCATGTCGAAATGGGTGGATCGGGAATTACCGTCGTGGAGTTGGATATCTGATAGAATATTTTACAGTAAAAGCTAATCCCCGAATTTATAGTGCTTCCTTATTGGGCTCAGGATGTTCCAGTTGCAGTGCAGGCCCTGGTCAAAGGTAACAAGGTCGCCTTTGCCGAACCTGACCGGTTGTCCTCCCTCCGGAGTTACAATAACTTCACCTTCAAGGATATAACAGATTTCTTTTTCATCGTAGAACCAGGGGAATTCCGAGATCTCCTTCTCCCAGATATTCCACGAACTTACTTTCAGACCATCGAGTTTTTCAACTGTTGGTTTTTCTACATGGATCATTGCCTGTGTTTATAATAAAGTTACCTGTATAGTTTTATGGTTGCATACGAAGACCTTATCTTAACTGATGATTCCGGCGATTCATCATCACCAACCGTTCCTACGAGTTCGGTGGAAGTGTTTTCCACAATTCTTCTTTTTACATTGAAATTTTCGTCGTTGAACCTTATTCCGCCGTATGATAATTTAGCATCCAGACTATAGTCTGCTGATTCATCGATTCCAAGAGTGACGCTAGCATACCTGGTATCGATTTCAAGTGACTCGAAATCATCAGCTACCCTGTCGGAGCTGAATGATCCGTAACCTGCTGTGAGCATCAGTTTTTTGGACAGGGATCCGATATCGACATTGGAATAGCCCTGATCAATAACCAGGTTGTTTATGTTGTCTATCCTGAAGTTGCTGTCATACCTTGAATCGGCGACAAGAGAGTTCACAGTTCCAAGGGTTATGTGAGAATATTTGCTGTCGAGGAGCAGGGCCTGGGCTTCGGGCAGGTTGAAATCGCCGCAGTAACGCAGGTAGACATCCAGCCATCCGGCTTCATCGACAGATGCTTTACCGTAGGCAAGGCTGATCCTGTTTCTGGGCTTTTCGGCTCCGCGTGTAAGCCTTCCTGCATTGAGATTGCCGTATTTGATATCGACGTCGACATAACCTGAGAGATCATCAAGTTCGGTATTACCGTACCTGTTATAAAGTTCAAGGCTCATATTTTCGGGCATTGTCACGTTATAGTCGATACGGAATTTTCTTGAATCTCCTCCCCATCCATTAAAGCTGAACTTGTCGTCGATGACTGTCTGTGCCTTTATAAGTTCCGGACTTTCTGTAAATTCCACATCTATATAGCTTAGAAGTCTTTCGGCTTTTTCCCTGTTGGGGTATCTTACCATGACTTTCACGTTGATCACGACCTTGTTGTCGTCAGAGGTTCTGATTGTCACATCTCCATACCTGTTACTCAGTTCGAGTTCAGTGTTTTCGCCTGCTGTGTACTCCTTGCTGTATTCCTTCGACACCTCCTGCTGGGCAGAGATTCCGAGGCTGAGAAGGAACAGAGCTGTCCCAAGGATTGTACTCCTGTTAAATACTGACTTTTTCATCTTCCATGGTGTTTAAATTTTCATTCCTTATTTCCTTAAGCTGATTCAGGATGTAGTTCATCACTTCCACTTTAGTCTGGTAATGTTCTATCATTGCATTTATGATCCTTTCATCCTGGGGGTTGGCTTTAAGATCTTTCTGAAGCTGGATATATACTGAATCCATGCTTTCCATTTCATGTTTGAGCATCTCGGTATGCAGAGGGTCGTTGGGAAGGCTTAAATTTCCAAGTTCACTTTCCATCAGGTTTACCTGGTGAATGTAATAGTTCTCCACTTCCCTGTACTGGGGCGATACATCTCCCAGTGCCATCCTGTTGCGGTCGGGCCTTATGAAGTTATCCCATGTCCACAGCGATGAAAGAGTCACCAGCAGTGTTACGACGGCGGCTTTAAGCAGGTAGGGGACGATACTCTTTTTAACGGTACCTGTTCCGAACCTTGCGCTCAGCTTCATGCTGAACCTTTCAAAATGACCTTCCGAAGGTTCTGCATCTTCGAAGAAGTCCCTGTTGCTTCTGATTATTTCATCTATCGTCTTCATCCCTTTATATTTTTCTTTCCCTTCAGATTACTTTCTGTCTTTTTTCATTTCACCTATGAGTTTTTGTTTCGCCCTTGAAAGCTGAGATCGTGATGTGCTGCTCGATATTTTCAATATCTCGGCTATCTCATCATGATCATAACCTTCAAGAAGGTAGAGAGAAAGGATGACCCTGTAACCGTCAGGAAGCCTGTCGATAGCTTCTTTGACTTCCTCTATCCTGATACCTGCTTCCTGGTAGCGTTCGGTTTCATCTTCACTTTCATCCCTTATCCCGACATGTGATTCAATATCCTCAAAGACCGCTTTCTTTTTTCCCAGGGCGTCGAGCGACCTGTTTATCACAATTTTTTTCAACCATGCTCCGAAACTTACTGTTCCCGAATAGGTGTCAATTTTTTCAAAGGCCGACAGGAAAGCTTCCTGCATTATATCTTCGGCTTCCATTGTGTCGTTAACTATCCTCAGACTTGTGTTATACATGGCTTTGTAGTATAACTTGTATATCTGAAACTGCGCTTTCTGGTCGCCAACCTTACAAGCATCCAGGAGATCCTGGTGCAGGTTTCTGAATGCGGCTTCTACATTTGCCATCTTTAAATAAGGACTGGTTTTAATATGAGATGCTGCACCCACTTCTTTCCTGTTTTCTGTTGAAAAGACGGGGGTATTTTTTCAATGCTGCATCAAGTTAAGATTTTTTTGTTTTATGATGAAAAAAAACAAAATGAAGCCCTGGATAATATTTCCGGTGCTGTAATCCATCTCCGACCCGAAGAGGCTGTGGGGAACGGAGTAAACGATCAGAAGTATGACCGAGGCCAGAACGGTAAATAATGGTCTGTGATGTTTACGATTCAATATTACTGCCATTATCCAGAATAAAAATGCTATTAATGTTTTGTTGTCGGTAAGGTCCCAGCCGAGAGGCACTCCTGTCCAGAATGATCCGAAAGCATATTTCTGGACCACCGGGCCGAGGATCATCCCTCCGGCTGTGAGCAATATCAGTGTCCAGATGCCCAGATGCCTGAAGGATGCTATCCCGGCCAGGGCGAAAAGCCCTGAAACTGTCGACAGAAGCATGGCCAAAAACATTATCAGAATATGAGGTGTGAGGACCGATGATGGCACGGCACCTTTGAAGCGAATGATGACAGGATTATCTTCAGGCAGTGTAATTGACCTCTGTGAATCGCTTATTTCAAGGTAATATTCTATTTTACCGGCCGGAGCTTGCTGAGGTATCTGTGCATATAATCCCTTTTCCTCATTTATGCCGAAGATTTTGTTCATGACAAATGAGTTAACAGGGTATTCCCTGTATATGAAGGGAACACTGGTGTATGCGTCGTTTGTTTTGAACCTCTTGTAATATAGAACTGCCTTAACGGTGGTGTCGTATACTCTTATCCGTACTTCAGGCCTTTCATCCAGTCCGAGACTTCTTACAAGCTTAAGATCATAGATGGAATCGTTGATCTCCACGCTGATCCTTTTCGGATAGGTAGGACCGGTCTTTCTCTGGTACAGGGCAGCGACAATGGTGATGATGAAGGCAAGGAACCAGAGGAGGATCTTTTTCATAGTCGGCATCTTTTTCGTGCAGAGAATGTTGCGGGTTCCGTGTATAAAGTTTAAAGTTTAAGGTTCCCGCCTTCGATAAATCTTCGGCGGGCGAAGTAAGGTTTAAGGTTGACAGGCTAACCTGCAACCTTTCTATTCAAACAACTTAAACGCCTGTTTTATCAGATCTATTGCCTCCCTGAGCTGTTCTTCATTTATTACAAGAGGAGGAGCGAAACGGATAATATGTTCGTGGGTGGGTTTGGCAATGACTCCCATTTCTTTCATGGCCAGACAGACATCCCATGCGGTTTTTCCTCCTTTTGGTCTGATGACCACGGCATTAAGAAGCCCTTTTCCACGTACTTTCTCGATCATATCCGACTTGACGCTCTTAATTTCATCTCTGAAGATCTGACCAAGGCGTTCTGCATTTTCAGCCAGATTCTCTTCTTTCAGTACTTTCAGTGCTTCAATGGCGACTTTTCCGGCAAGAGGGTTTCCTCCGAACGTGGATCCATGCTCTCCGGGTTTAATGGTGAGCATGATATCATCATCGGCAAGAACTGCAGATATCGGCATCACTCCTCCCGAGAGGGCTTTTCCGAGGATAAGGACATCGGGGCGGACATTTTCATGTTCGCAGGCAAGAAGTTTTCCCGTACGCGCCAGGCCTGTCTGAACTTCGTCGGCAATGAAGAGAACATTGTTCTTTTTACATAGGTCATAGGCTTTTTTCAGGTATCCTTCATCAGGAACGAATACTCCTGCCTCACCCTGGATCGGTTCTACCAGGAATCCTGCCACATCGGGGTCCTTCAGAGCCTCTTCAAGAGCATTAATATCGTTGTAGGGGATTATAATGAAACCCGGTGTAAAGGGACCATAGTGGTTTCTTGCATCGGGATCGGTCGACATTGAGACGATGGTTATAGTGCGGCCGTGGAAGTTCCCTTCGCAGCAAATTATCTTTGCGTTGTCCTGCCTGATTCCCTTGACTTTGTACGCCCATTTACGGCAGAGTTTCAACGCGGTCTCGTCGGCTTCGGCTCCCGAGTTCATTGGCAGCACCTTATCGTATTTGAAATATGATGTGATGTACTCTTCATATTCACCCAGGACTGCATTATAGAAAGCCCTTGAAGTAAGAGTGAGCTTCTGGGCCTGTTCAGTTAGCGCCCTTATTATCCTGGGGTGACAGTGGCCCTGGTTTACTGCTGAATAGGCTGACAGGAAATCGAAATACCTTTTCCCCTCAACGTCCCATACAAACGGTCCTTCTCCTCTTTCAAGAACAACGGGAAGCGGATGATAGTTATGTGCACCGTATCTGTCTTCCCGGTTAATGTAATCCTGTGTGTTCATTGTGTTGATAATTAAATAGTTATAAAATTGAAGTAATCAGTCACAAGTTTACTAAAGGTTTTTGGTTTTTGCAAGAAAAAGTGGTTGGCGGCGTGCGGTGTGTGGTGTGAGGGCGGGAGGCAAGGAGTCCCGAGAATTCGGGAGGATTATGTGAGGTAGTGAAGGGGTGAATGGGAGAGTGGGTGAGTGGGTGAGTGGGTGAGTGGGAGAGGGGGAGAGGGGGAGAAAAAACTGTGGAACTCTGTGTCGGCTCCGTGTAACTCCGTGGTTAGAAATGCTGTTAATGACGAACAGATCATCCCATTCGTAAAAAAAACTTGACTCGCCTTCCGTTTTGTCATAACTTGCCTCTAAATATATTGTTTTCAACACATTGTTAAACCAGGTTTACAGTCTCCGGCATCTAGCCATAACGCCGTAATACCGTAACACCATATAATCATGAAAACCTTATCTTC
>JAFGXX010000068.1 GCA_016936435.1 Bacteroidales bacterium | reverse complement strand
GAATTCGGCTTTACCGCTGAATGTCCTGATATTAAACCCAAAGGCTTCATCATACTTCTCCTTTGGTACTGTAACCTGGTAAACACTGCCGTCAAATGAAAATTCCGGAACCGTGTCGAAGCTGAAGGATGTGGGAATCGGCCCCCCATTGGGTACATCCATAGCATAGAGGTATGATCCTTCTTCTATCTCCGCCGTGAACACAAGTTCATAAGATCCGCTACCTTTTTTTTCGTATGTGAAGGTCCAGGTGACCGGATCGAATATCTGTCCTGCAACACTCAGAGAGAGGGATGACAGGAAAACAACCATTATTAATGATCTGCTAATCAGTCGTTTCATATGATGCGATTAAATAATAGCCCTGCAAAAGTAATAAAACAATAACAATCGGGAAGAAAAAATGTTAAGAGGCCGGAGGCTTATTCCAGGTCGATCTCGTTGCCCTGCCAGTCCAGAAAGTGGTATTCCAGCATATGATAGGCAGTTACTGCCTGGACTTTAATAAGGATCCTGTATTTCAGACTCCATTTCAGGGCTATCGGGAACAATCCCCTGGTATACCAGGCAGCCAGGAATGGATGAAGGTTAAGTATTAGTCTCCTTGTTTTTATTTTGTCGAGGATGAATGCAAGGTTCTTTTCTATTTCATCCGGAAATAGAATTGTGGGTCTGGTAGTACCGGTACCCTGACAGGCAGGACATTTTTCGTCGGTTACAATACTCATTTCAGGCCTTACTCTCTGACGTGTTATCTGCATAAGCCCGAATTTGGTGAGAGGCAGGATGTTATGCTTGGTACGGTCACCGGCCATCACTTCCTTCATCTTTTCAAAAAGGACCTGTTTATGTTCGGCCGCCTGCATATCAATGAAATCGATCACGATTATACCTCCCATATCCCTCAGCCTGAGTTGTCTGGCAATTTCGACCGCGGCTTCCATGTTTACCTCAAGCGAATTTGATTCCTGGTCGTTGCTTTTGCGTGAGCGATTGCCACTGTTTACGTCGATAACATGCAGGGCTTCAGTGTGTTCAATAATAAGATAGGCGCCATGTCTGAATGAAACTGTTTTCCCAAAAAGCGCCTTTATCTGCTTGTTGACCCCAAAATGATCGAATATCGGAATAGTACCTTTATAAAGCCTGACAATTTTTGCCTTCTCGGGAGCTATCTCCTTTATATATTTCCTTATCTCTTCTGCAAGAGCTTCGTTATTTATATGAATGCTGTTGAAGGTCACGTTCAGCATGTCGCGAACTATCGTCGAGGTCCGGTTCATCTCCCCTATAAAGAGGCGGGGCGACTTTATTTCTTTTTTTACCCCTGCAAAGGCCGACTCCCATTTTTGAACCAGTTCTCTTAGCTCGGCATCAAGGACAGCAACCTTCTTGCCCTCAGCGGCAGTTCGTACAATAACACCGTAGTTCTTTGGCTTTATGCTCTGCAACAAGGTTTTGAGCCTGTTCTTCTCATCCGGATTCTCGATCTTTGATGAGATGGAAACCTTGTCGGAATGGGGTATAAGAACCAGATTTCTTCCTGCCAGTGAGATCTCCGAAGCCAGCCGGGGCCCCTTGGTGGAAATAGGTTCCTTAGTAATCTGTACTATCACCGTCTGCCCCTGTGTAAGTACATCCGATATCTTTCCGTCTTTGTCGATGTCGGGGTCTGGCTTGAATTTATGGACAGGGATAACTTTTCCCTGCCGCTGCATGGCAGAGAGATAATATTTGTGCTGGGTCCTGAACTGAGCTCCCAGATCTAGGTAATGCAGGAAAGCATCCCGTTCATAACCCACATTGACAAAGGCAGCATTAAGTCCGGGCATGATCTTTTTAACCTTACCCAGGTAAATGTCTCCTACCGAAAACCTTATATTGCGCTTTTCCTTGTTTAACTCAATTAACTGCTTGTCTTCCAACAACGCTAAAGAGACCTCGGAATCACTTACATCAATGATGAGATCCTTATTTGCCACTTCCTTGTATTAAGCTGAGTTAAGATGATTTGTGTTTACCGACATATATATACATAAAACCTAAAGATCGTCTGACCTTTAGGTTAATATGTTCAGAATAAGACCACTCGATGATTCGCTATCTCTTCTTATGTCTGTTTTTCCGCAAACGTTTTTTACGTTTGTGAGTGGCCATCTTATGTCTTTTTCTCTTTTTTCCGCTTGGCATGGGGAATTATTTCTTAACGTGTGATTTAACCTTGGTGATAAATGTTTTAGCCGGTTTGAAAGCCGGAATGTTGTGTGCAGGAATGATGATGGTGGTATTTTTGGAAATATTCCTTGCGGTTTTCTTGGCCCTCTTCTTAACTATAAAGCTTCCGAAACCCCTGAGATAAACGTTATTACCAGCAACCATAGATTGTTTTATAGTTTCCATCAAGGCTTCTACAGTTTTTTGTACTGTTACCTTTTCAATACCAGTGTTCTTGGCAATCTCATTAACAATGTCTGCTTTTGTCATTTTACATGAAATTTAAAATTCAACAAATTATAGTGTATATTCTTTTTTTCAACCCTGCAAATATAGAAATATTATTTATTTAAATAGAAACACTTACATAATAATTTTTATAAAATGATTTTATTATTGCCTAAAAGACAATGAAATAGAAAACCTTCTCTCCCGCTGATGCCAATATTTCCGCCGGTAAAGGCATTAATACCTGCCTGCCCCGGGTTCTCCCTCCACATATAATATGGCACATTTCAGGGTTATCGGTAAAAGATGAAATATATAAAGCTTTTTTTCTTACCTTTACACACCCGTATTTAATATAACAATTTAATTTCTAAGTACATGTCAATCAATAAAGTCATCCTTGTAGGCAATGTCGGAAAAGACCCCGTAGTAAGATATTTTGACAGGGGTGTGGCCAAAGCGACTTTTCCCCTTGCCACAAGTGAAACATACACAAACCAGCAGGGTGAAACAATAACCTCAACAGAATGGCACAATATTGTACTGTGGAGATCACTTGCCGAAGTGGCCGAAAAAACCGTCAAAAAGGGTACACAGTTATATATTGTGGGAAAAATTAAAACCAGATCCTACGTCGACAAAGACGGGAACAATAAATATATAACCGAAATCCTTGCCGACACCATGCTCGTCCTGGAGAAAAAACAGGGAGCCGGAAATACATATGACACTACACAGAATACTGAAAAGACACAGGGTGAAGTGACTGAAGCAGGCGAACCGGATTCTGCATACCGGCAAAAAAATGAATCAGACGACACCGGATCAATAAAAGCTGATCCTTTCAATGATACTCCGGGTGGTGTGCAGAGCGAAGATGACCTCCCATTCTAGCTGTATCAATTAATCAGGATCACATTGGAAACGGATATCTCATTTCCACAATCTGCTCTTATTACGGGAGAAATGATGAATGCTCCCGATATCGTCACAATAATTGAATTCATCATACTTGGTATCCTCCTGCTCGGATCAGCACTAATGTCGGGTTCCGAAGTTGCCTATTTCTCGCTAAAACCTGATGACCTGGAGAAGGTAAAAAACGACAAATCAAAAAGAGCAGCCTGTCTCCTCAGACTTCTGAATATGCCTGAGAGACTCCTGAGCACCATCCTTGTAGGAAATAATATTGTCAATATTACTATTGTACTCCTTGCTGCATTCATAAGTACAAAGCTTTTCGATTTCTCCGGAAAACCGGTGCTGGGTTTTATTGTCCAGGCTGTCATCATTACTTTTATCCTGCTCCTTTTCGGAGAGATACTGCCCAAGGTATATGCAACGCATAATAATCTCAGGATGGCATTCTTTATGGCCCGGCCCCTGACCCTTCTTGATAAATTATTAAGACCGGCTACGTCACTCCTGATTTTGTCGACTTCATTCGTAAAGAAGAGAACGGCTGCACACCGGTCGGCAATAAGTATGGACGATCTTTCTGATGCCCTCGAAATGACATCCCCTGAGGAATTCGAAGAAGATGAAAGAATCCTTAAAGGAATAGTCAATTTCGGGAACATCAACGTAAGAGAAATTATGTGCCCGAGAATAGATGTAACCGCTGTAGATATAAGGGAAAAATTCAGCAACATTATACCTGTCATAATTGAATCAGGATTCTCAAGGATACCTGTCTATTCAGGATCTTTCGACAACGTGAAAGGCATACTATATGCAAAAGATGTCCTGCCCTATATGGATAATACTTCCGACTTCAGGTGGCAGACGCTCCTGCGGCCTCCCTATTTCGTGCCTGAAACAAAAAAAATAAATGACCTGCTGAAGGAATTCCAGATAAAAAAAATACACATGGCAATAGTTATTGATGAATACGGAGGGACTTCAGGCGTAATAACCCTGGAAGATATCCTGGAAGAAATAGTGGGCGAAATCACCGACGAAAGCGATGAGGAAGAACCTATGTTCAGAAAACTGGATGAGAACACCTGGATTTTTGAGGGAAAGACCCTTCTTAATGATTTCAACAAGGTCCTGAACCTTGAGGATGATCCTTTTGAGCATGTCAAAGGAGAATCGGAAACACTTGCAGGTCTGATACTTGAACTGACCGGGGAGATACCTCACAAAAACCAGACAATAAATTACAGGAATTTCACCTTCAGGATAGAATCTGCCGACAGAAGAAGGATCAAGGAAATAAAGGTTGAAATACATGAAGAAAATACCACAACTGAAAACGATTAATGTTTATTTTCTGATCCTGGTGGCAGTCATTTCATCCAGTTGCCGTGATACGCCATCACCACGGCCTAAAGGTTTTTTCCGGATCGATCTGCCTGAAAAGAACTATATTATTTTTAACAACGACTTCAGGGAAGCAGAAGAGCTCCCCGTTTCATTCGAATACCCTTCCTATGGCAACATTTCCCTGGATTCAGACGAATATTCCGGACCCGGCTGGTTCAATATTGAATTCCGTCCTTACAGGGCAAAGATATATCTTACCTACAAGGAAGTAGAAAACAACCTCGAAGGGCTCATGGAACAAACATACAGGATGAACGTTAAAAACCATATCCCCAAGGCAGATGCAATAACTGAACATATGATAGCTGATACCGGACGGAAGGTCTACGGAATTCTATACGACCTTAAAGGTAATACTGCAACTGCCGTTCAGTTTTTTGTTACCGACAGCACCCGTCATTTTTTCAGGGGTTCACTTTATTTTTTTACAGAACCCAATCCTGACTCCCTGGCTCCGGTAACCGAATTCTTCAGGCAGGATATTATCAGGATCATTGAAACCCTGAGATGGAAAAAAGAGTAAATTCATGCTTATAAATGGGCTGTATAACGAAACATTATCTTAACGAAAACACGGTTCTCGGAGTCTGGAAAATCGAGGAGGATATAAACACCCTGCTCAGGATGGCCGTACTTGACCCTGAAGACAAAAAACGTTTCAGGGGCTTTGCCAGCACATCACGAAAACTTGAATTCCTGAGTGTGAGAGCCCTTCTTGCTGAACTCCTCGGAAAGGATGCCCGTATCGTCTACAACAAAAACAACAAGCCCTTCCTGAAAGACGGCTCGAGATTCATCTCAATATCACATTCTCACAAACTGACCTCTATTATCACAAGTATAACCGAAAAGGTGGGCATCGACCTCGAATATATGAACCAGAACATAGGTGCATTCGCATTTAAATTCATTAACAGAAAAGAAAAAATAACGAGGAATAAAGAAAATCGTAAATATCATCTCTATATTCACTGGTGTGCAAAGGAGTCACTTTACAAGATCTGCGACAAAGAAGGAATAAGCATAAGAAGAAATATTACAATTGAACCATTCGAAGTGAATGAATCAGGGTTGATAAGGGGATCCGTAAAAACAAAAAAAATCAATGACTCCTTTGATCTGTGGTATTCAAGATATGACAATTATGCGATCGTTTGGACTAAGAAAGACTATGGCAGCAAACAGATTTCCGGGTAAAAAGAGTGTGGCACTTCTTCTTGATCCCGACAAAACCGGGGATAAAGCGCTTCGTTCACTCATTGAAAAGGCAGTGGACTACAGGGCCGACTATATCATGACCGGCGGGAGCCTTACATTCAACGGCATCGATTCACTCATCGACAAGATAAGGGAACTGTGTACGATACCTGTCGTCCTCTTTCCCGGAAACCTGCTTCAGTTAACAGGGAAAGCCGATCATATTCTTCTGTTGTCACTTATCTCGGGCAGAAATCCCGAATTACTCATCGGCAATCATGTTATAGCCGCGCCTTTTCTCAGCGGACTTAAAGACAAGCTTGTTTCAACTGGTTACATCCTCGTAAACTGCGGAACGAGGACTTCTGTGGAATATATGAGCCAGACAGAACCGATACCGTCGGATAAACCTGAAATAGTAGTAGCTACAGCTATGGCAGGAGAAATGCTGGGTCTTAGTATGATATACCTTGAAGCAGGAAGCGGAGCGACACATCATGTTCCGCTGGAGATAGTGAAAAAAGTTAGGAAAAATATATCAGTCCCTCTTGCTGTGGGAGGAGGCATAAGAAGCAGGAAAGAAGCTCTGGGGCTTTTCAATGCCGGTGCCGACATGATCATACTGGGAAACGGGTGCGAAAATGACCCGGGCCTTCTTGCCGAAGCATGTCTGGCCAGAGACTTACTCAGGGGTGTGTGAACTCTGTGATCTTACCTGAATAATTCAAATAAAGGTTCACCCGTACAGGCATTCGGATAACGAACCTTGCAAAGAGAAGATAGCGTAGCTGCTACATCTGCCATATTGACCTTCCTTGTCACCGCAGACCTGCTGACACTCCACCCATACCATATCAGCGGAACATGCGCATCACAATCGTAAGAAGAATTATGGTTCGTAACATAATCACCTTCTCTTTCTACCCACCCCGGACTGAGCGTAACTATGACATCACCCGAACGAAGGGGATTAAAATTTCTGATGATCCTTCCGGTATTTCCATTACTGAAAGCCCCGGTTTCGAATGCGTAATAAGGATAAGCAGCAGACACCCCCGAGAACTGGATCAGAAACCTTGCAACCTTTCTCTGTATCTCTTCAAGAGAGATTCTCGCGTCTTCAATAAGAGTCCTGTTAAGAAATACCTGCTTCTCGGAATAACCTTTTACCCAGTCGCCGTCACCATATACCGCCTTAAGATAACTTTTAAGAAGCGACAGAGCCTGATCCTGCCTGAAATAGCCCGACGGAACCTTCATCTCGGCCAGAATACCCGGCACCTCCGACACTCCGTGAGCTGAGGTAAAATACACAAGGATATTTCTTTTCCCGATATTTTCATTGAGGTAATTAAGGAGGTCCTCAATCTCCCTGTCTAATCTCATCACAGCATCAGCAGTTTCGAAAGACGAGGGCCCGAAACGGTGACCAATATAGTCGGTCGACGTATAACACACTGCCAGAAAATCTGTTACATCATCGGCTCCAAGATTTTCACTGGCAATCAATTTTGTGGCAAAAGCAGTTGTATAGCTGTTTCCGAAAGGTGTTTCTGAGAGGAACGAAAAATTACGGTTCGAGGCATCCCTGGTCCTGCCCCTGGCACTCAGTTTCTTCAGGTCGTAAGGAAAATAGTTCTGACCGGCAAAGCCTGTTTCATATCTGCTTGTATCGGGGCTGCAATCATAATAATCTTTTCGCTGCCTGAACAATGTCCATGTTCCGTTAAGCCATGTTTCTGCCTGACGGGTGGCATTGAAATCGTTAACCCATGAAGGCAGGGAATCTATATAATATGAGCTTGTCATCCAGTTACCGCTTATGCTGTCGTACCAGAAAGCCCCATCAGCGGCATGACCCGCGGAGAAAATGGAAGCGTGTTCTTTAATACCTACGGCATAAACTTTTGCCCTGCCTCCGGTACTTATCTTCAACTCGTCGGTGAAAGTGGATGCCTGAAGGTTAGCAGGCGAATGGAGACCCGACCCGATACTGCCGCCAACGGGAGTTACTCCAGCATCTGCCGTACAATATATCTGCTCATCCCTTAACGGCAGATACCAACTGTCGGATGTGATCCCGTGTGAGGAAGGCTCTGCACCTGTCGCCAAGGTAGCATGACCCGGAGCCGACTGCAGGAGAAGGTACTGGAAAGATGCATTCTGAAAGAAAGTACCTTCGTTAAGAAGTCTTCTAATTCCATTCTCCCCAAAGCGGTCCCTGAACCTTTCTATCTGGTCGTAGCGGAGCTGTTCAACAATTATCCCGACAACCAGCCGTGGCTTCTCAGGCGGAATATAGGCACCCTGCCCCTGAAGAATGTTAAAAATGAATATTGCCGCAACGACAAAAAATGTCCTTTTGAATATCTCTTTACTCGCCATATACCAGAAAACATACACTACCGGAATGTGCCGGTGGGTTAATAAAGCCTCAAAAGTAATGGATTTATGCGTACGGGCAAGTTTAAAAAAACTTAAAGGATCTATTAATTCCGCCGTACGACAATAAATTTAGCTCTGTCAGAAACTTGTGTGTCCACGCTGGTAACCGAAATGTAATATACCCCACCCGGCAGGTTCCCTACATTTATTGTTAACGGAATATTTCTGTCAGCGGTATCATAAAACCGGGTAAGTTTCTGACCTGCACTGCCGTAGATTTCAACTTTTACAACACCTGTATGCCACTCAGGCAGGACAACCTTCATATATGAATCTGCAGGGTTGGGATAGATAAAAAGAGTGTTCCTGCGGATGGTGTCAACGGGATTAAAAAGAGGTTCCATCCTGACATCAATCCACTGAGATACATCATTAATCACATCAACGGTGACAGTTTTGCTTTTATAACCTTCTGCCGTAAACTGCAAGGTCCATGCGCCTGCCGGAAGAAATCTTATGAAGCTGCCTGTAAGCGTGTCGGAGAACACATCTGAATTATCAGCATCATGACCGGGGATCAGTATCTGTGCCGCTACAGGATCTCCGCTGTAAATATCAGTAACCTGTCCGTGAACTCCGGCAAGGGCATTTTCGAGATAGTCCAGAAGCGACCTGTAGTTGTATTCCCATAAAGCATTGAGGTTTGACGCAGGTGTCAGCTTGGTATCGTCAAGCTCTATGGTAAGCTCCCTGCCCCGCAACTCCCATGTAACGTAATCCTGCCTCCCCCCATACACATAATACCAGTCCCAGCCGTTGGTGACACCATTTTCCATAAATGTCATATAGCCTGCAACAGCATGAGAATGAACAGTGTCGGCATATTTCCGGCTGATACGGTAAAACCACTCCTCATCAGGATGACGCCTCTCCCATCGGTCCCACGGATAATTCACCACTTCAACACCTGCATGAAAATTGGCAGATAAGACGAAATGATGCTCCTTCATGAATTTCATCATGTCGAGGGTCTCAAGCTGTTTTGCCGGATCATCATCAACAGGGTCGGGGAAGTTACGGTTAAGATCGTAGCCGTTTGCATTAAACCTTGTAGGTGACGAAATAATGTTCCCGGTCCTGTAGGTTCCGTCGGGATTGGCAAGAGGATTTATCCATATTTCAAGGTTGTCGGCCAGGTTCTTTATCCTGCTGTCGGTAGTGTAATTTTGTAACAGATATCCGGCAAGACGAAGCATAAGAATGAATCCGCCTGTCTCATCGCCGTGCATCGTTGATGAATAGAACACTTCAGGTTCATCTTCATCAACTGACGCATTGTCCGATATCTTAAGTGCCAGCACAAGCTTCCCGTAGTTCGATGTTCCAATTGTATCCAGAACACAAAGAGCCGGATACAAGGAGGCAAAACTCCTCATTATGGAATCATACTGAATATAGGTCGGGTAAGTCTCCCATTCCAAAGCCTGCCCGACAGAAGAAGCCATAAAGACTCCTTTCGGAACAGTATCACTGCATACAGTATATTCATATCCACAGGATATAAACCACTCAAGGGTCACCGGCGACAGCACTATCTCGAGTTCTTTCCCCCTTAACGAGCTGACTGAGACCCGTGAAGAAATCTGACTCATCTCCTGATTACCGGGGAAAGGAATCGTAACTGTTGCCTGTCCATATTTCTTTACCAGATTTCTCAGGTGATCATCCCCGGTGTTCTCCTGCGCAAGAGCTGAAAAAGAACAAATCAAAAAGAAAATAATATTAACGGTCAGCCTTTTGTACATGATCAGACGTTGAACCTGATGTGAAGAATATCGCCATCTTCCACCACATAATTCTTCCCTTCGATGTAAAATTTCCCTGCTTCCCTGCATGCATGTTCCGAACCCAGGGCAATAAAATCATTGTACTTCATCACTTCAGCCCTTATAAAACCTCTTTCAAGGTCGCTGTGAATAACCCCTGCCGCCTGCTGAGCCGTCATTCCTTTCTTTATCGTCCATGCCCTTATCTCCTTTGGCCCTACCGTGAAAAATGTCTGAAGATTTAGCAATCTGTAGGCCGACCTCACGAGCTTATCCACTCCTGGTTCCTCAAGCCCTGCATCTTTAAGGAAAGCCAAGCGGTCTTCAATATTTTCCAGATCGGCTATTTCAGCTTCGGTTGCCCCTGCTATTATAAGGATCTCAGCATTTCTGCCTTTGAGGAAATCCTGCACTTTTTCAACATAGGCATTTCCTTTAACTGCCGATTTTTCGTCGACATTACAGACATACAGTACGGGCTTCATGGTAAGAAGGAAAAGATCATCTATAAAAGCCCTTTCATCATCACTGACATCAAGGGTACGGGTGTTGTTAAAGTTCTCCAGATGATCTCTGTAGCGTTCCAGTACCTCCAGCCCGCGGAGAGCCTCCTTATCGCCTGCCCTGGATGACTTTTGAAGTCTTTCCATCTTCCTCATAACAGATTCAACATCCTTTACCTGGAGCTCAAGGTCAATGGTTTCAAGGTCCCTCACAGGATCAACAGAACCGTCAATATGAGGTAGATTTTCATCATCAAAACATCTAAGAACATGGATCAGGGCGTCTGTATTTCTTATGTCGCCCAGAAATTTGTTTCCGACACCTTCTCCCCTGTTGGACCCTCTGGCCAGGCCCGGAATGTCGACAATTTCGACGGTAGTCTGAACTATCTTCTCAGTAACCTGATGCTTTTCAAGCTCATAGAGCCTGCCATCGGGAACCTGTACAACCCCGATGTTTGACTTTGTTGCACTGAAGGCATAGGCATTTGTTTCTCCTTTAGTATTCGAAATACAATTAAATATCGTGGTCTTTCCCACATTTGTTATACCAATAATTCCGCATTGCAAAGCCATAATAAAATAATTTCGGATACGATGCAAAGGTACAATTTAGTTTAGTGATGTAAAATCTGCCTCTTACTCAGTTAAACCTTTTGTATTATCTTTCATCAAATAAATTTAAAGAAGGCAGTTTGGGAGTCACCGGAAAGGATAATGAGATAGCAGCCCTGCTGAAAGAGGATAGCGGCAGAGGGTTCAGGATGCTTGTCGAGCATTACAGCAGAAGACTTTACTGGCATATCCGCCGTCTTGTTATCCTGCACGAAGATGCCGATGACGCGCTTCAGAACACCTTCATGAATGCATGGAAAAATATAGGTGCTTTCAGAAATGAAAGTTCACTGTACACATGGCTCTATACAATAGCCACAAACGAAGCTCTTGCTGCAATGAACAAAAGAAAAAGAAATTCAGCAGTCTCTCTCGATGAAATAAGTAACTATCTTGAAAGTTCAGAAGAGGGCGCTTCATGGTTCGACGGCGATGAAGCTCAGAAGAAATTACAGAACGCCATACTCAGACTACCTGAGAAACAACGTATTGTGTTCAACCTCAGATATTACGAGGAGATGCCCTATGAGGAAATGAGCAAAGTTCTGGGAACTTCAGGCGGAGCACTCAAAGCCTCATACCATCATGCCGTGAAAAAAATTGAGCAGAGCCTGCTGAATAACGATTAAACTTTTTAACTCAATTAACATCTAATATTACGATGGAAGAGTTTAAAAACATAAAAGACAGGAATCCCTTCAGAGTACCGGACAATTACTTTGAACAAGTAACTGGCAGGATAATCGAATCAACAGCCGGGAGAGAGTCTGAAACAAAAGCTTCAGGCTTCCTGTACCGGATGAGACCTTATATGGCTGTTGCCGCATCCATCGCAGCGCTGGCAGTACTTACCGTCGCTGCCCTTAGGTACTTTGACCGCGGCGACAGTATCATGGAAATGCCTGTTCTAAGCTTTCAGGAGTTCACTGACAACTACCTCCATGAGATCGATCTTCTCACACTGGAAGAAACTGTTGCTGCCACACCCTCATTGTATGTGATTGATGAGATCAGCAGCGGTGAAATCATTGAATATCTGTTAGCTGAAAACATTGCGATAGATGAGATATATGAAATGTTATAATTACAGCATCATGAAAAAACTAATTCTGATATCAGCGCTGACAGCCTTGCTGGCAACACCCTGGCTCTCAGCACAGAACCCAGCAATGGAAAGGATGGAATCCTACAAAATCGCCTTTTTCACACAGAGGTTGAATCTGACACCTGGCGAAGCCACTAAATTCTGGCCATTATATAATGAACTTCAGGGAAAAAGGGCCGCTATACAGACCGAGAGGGCACAACTTAACCGAAGGGTGAACCAGCAACCTGATAAACTTGGTGATGAAGAACTTACAGCCATATGTGACAAACTTGTCGAACTTGAAGTAAGGGAAAGCGATCTGACAGTTAAATTTCATGAACAGATAAAAAGAGTCCTGCCCCCGATAAAAGTCTTCAGGTTCTACAGAGCCGAAAATCAGTTTAAAACAATGCTGCTGAAACAACTGCAGGAAAGGCGCGAAGAAAGACTAAATCCCGATCTTCGATAACTCACCGGGAATATCGCCGGGGCTGACTTTCCTTTGTTCTCCCGTTGACATGATTTTCAGTGTAACCTCGCCGGCCTTGATCTCTCCTTCTCCGGCAATGATTACAACAGGGATATTTGACGAGTCGGCATATGACATCTGTTTCTTGAGTTTCGCAGCGTCGGGATAAAAGGCGGTTTTAATCCCTGCTGCCCTTAGCATCGCTGCAAGCCGGAGTGCATATTTCAACTCATCTCCTCCGAAATTAATGATCAGCACATCGGCCGGTGAGCCGGTAACTTTTTCAAACAGATTAAGCTTCTCCATCACATCATAGATCCTGTCGGCACCAAAGGAAATACCGACACCCGAAACACCAGGCAAGCCGAAAATGCCTGTAAGATCATCATAGCGACCTCCTCCGCATATACTGCCAATGGCCACATCTGCCGCCTTCACTTCAATTATAGCGCCTGTGTAGTAATTAAGGCCTCTTGCCAGGGTAAGATCAAGATCGACATCAGCAGAAAGAGATCCTTCCGACATGAATGAAAAGAGTGTCTGCAGCTCGGATATACCCTGCAGCCCGGTTTCAGATCCTGCCAACATCCCGGCAATCCCTGAAAGTCTTGAACTTATCGGTCCTTTAAGCTCAAAAACAGGCTGCAGCTTCCTGACAGCATCCTCAGAAACACCCTTCTCCCTCAGTTCATCATTTACCGCTTCTATCCCGATCTTCTCAAGCTTGTCGATAGCAACGGTTATGTCGGTAATCCTTGCACTCTCACCTATGTATTCTGCTATACCGGCGAGTACCTTGCGGTTGTTAACTTTTATCTGCACCGACAGGTTCAGCTTTTCAAAGACATCATCTATGATCCTGATGAGCTCATATTCATTAAGGAGGGAGTCACTGCCTATTACATCTGCATCACACTGAAAGAATTCACGGTATCTTCCTTTCTGCGGTCTGTCAGCCCTCCACACAGGCTGTATCTGATACCTTCTGAAAGGAAATACGATTTCTTCGCGATGCTGTACCACATATCTGGCAAAAGGCACTGTAAGATCATACCTCAGACCTTTCTCACATATCTTCTGAGATAACCTGGCAGAACCGAGAGTTGAAATTTCTTCTTCGCTGACAGCCGACAGGAAATCACCCGAATTGAGAATCCTGAAAATAAGCCTGTCGCCTTCATCACCGTATTTGCCAAGAAGAGTCGTCAGGTTTTCCATTGCAGGCGTTTCAATTTGCTGATAGCCATACAACTGAAAGACCCCTCTTACAGTATTGAAGATAAATTCTCTCTTTTGCAGCTCAGAAGGAGAGAAATCGCGGGTTCCCTTAGGTATGCCAGGCTTATTTGCCATGATGATAAATTTGAATTCTGCCGGTAAAAGTATAAACAATCGTGCAATCGTGCAATCGTGCAATCATGCAATCCCACCTTCACTATGTTACGGAGGGCAAGCGTGCAATCATGTTTTACCAGCCGTAGCTTTCTTTGACCACCGAAGCCACAAGCGAAGGTGGTAGCGAAGGCTGGCAATCCCACCTTCACTACGTTACGGCGGGCAAGCGTGTCGTAGTCATGCAGAGCGGGATAAACTCCGCGGAGATCCCTGACGATCCTACATCCGGACGCTGTCAGGGCGGAATAATTTTTTCAGTATAGTTCCGGAACGAATGTCTGGTCGGTAACCGGAGGCCGTACATATGCTACGTCGTGTTTAAGTGGCGGCAGCTTAAATGGCTTCGGCGTAAGATCTTCGTAAGGGATCAGAGACAAAAGATGACTCATAGTATTCAGCCTTGCCCTTCGCTTGTCGTCGGCATGAACAACATACCAGGGTGAAAGCTTTGTATCGGTATAAGAAAACATCCTGTCCTTTGCCATCGAATATTCAACCCACTTATCACGCGATTCGACATCCATGGGACTTATCTTCCATCTTTTTGTAGGATCCTTGATCCTGTCCTGAAATCTCTTTTCCTGCTCATGGTCGCTTACCGAGAACCAGTACTTGACAAGAATAATCCCCGAACGTATGAGCATTTTTTCAAACTCAGGACAGGAACGGAGAAACTCCTCATACTCTTCGGGGCTGCAATATCCCATGACCTTTTCCACCCCTGCCCTGTTGTACCAGCTCCGGTCAAAAAGGACTATTTCACCCGCCGCAGGCAGATGTGCAACATAACGCTGAAAATACCACTGCGATTTTTCCTTTTCTGTGGGAACACCGAGAGCCACTATCCTGCATATCCTCGGATTCAGACATCCTGCTATTGTTTTTATAACCCCGCCCTTGCCTGCAGCATCCCTTCCTTCGAAGATCACAACTACTTTAAGCTTCCTGGCCTTCACCCATTCCTGAAGCTTTACCATTTCAATCTCCAGCTTCAGAAGATGCTTTTCGTAATCCTTGTCGGTCAGCTTTTGCTTTTTCTCAGGTTTGATATCATGATACAGATCCTCAGTACTGAATTTCTTTGCCTTTTCTTCCTTTTCACTTTTTTTTGATACCATGGGCTGAACAATTGGGGTAAAAGAGAAAGATAGTAAAAAATCCTGAAAGAGAGAGCTTTCAGGATGTAAAATATGAGACCCGTTTATGAATTATTACTGGATGAAAGGAATGGAAAGCGGATATCTGAAGGTTTCACCTTTAGAAGCTTTTATGCTTGCAATGATAATGCACACAACTTTGAATGTTAAGAGGAACATGATTATGGGTATCCCCACTATTATAAAGAGAAGAGGGATGGTGAGAACCATGTAAAGCAAAATTGAGAGCTCGAAATTCATCGAAGCTTTCCCGTTAAGATCTACCCACAGCGACTCATCCTTCCTTGACAGCCAGCAGATAAGAGGACCAATTATACTTCCGAAAGGGAAGAAAAAACCTGCAAATGCAGAGAGATGACAGAGCATCGCCCAGTTTCTGTCAGCTTCGGTTAAAACTCTATTATCCTCCATGATCATTTTTTTATTTAAAGACGATTTTTTCTTTCCGTTGCTGCATCCTGGCTATTTTCCGATCCGTTTAAGATCGGCAGGAAGAAAACCATTCGGATTGGCTTTGCTGATGGTATGCATATCATAATAATACATTTCGGCATCATCGGCTCCAATCAGCATTTTGAAACAATATCCCATATCACTTTTCTCACCTTCAGGCCCTACTTTATGAAGGATCACCACTCCCGGGCTCCTGTTCTCTATTGCCTTAACTATCTCATCTTCACTTACTATATCTATTTCCCCCGAATAATAAGCTTGTATTTTCTCAGGTGAATTAATCTGGGGAGCCAGGTCTTTTTCCATTGCCAGTATAGTTTTTCCCGAAAGACCCGGAACATTCTCATTATAATATTTGAGATATTTTCTTCCCGTTTTAGAGGGGTCTTCCATTATAAGCCGCGCATGCTTCTGAATAAACTGAAGGATGGCTCCCAGCTTATATCCGTATTCAACATCATCCTCTCCGGCATATGCAAGAGGCACGGCACATATTTCCGGCATCTGTCCGAGCTTTTCAACTCTCTTTCCCTGGAGAAGATTAATGAACTTATAAACCGAACCTGTCTTGTCTTTCTGGTAATTTGTCTCAGTAAGGACTATAAAGGAATAGTTTTTATCAGTATTCCTGGTATTGAATTCTCCTACATCAATGAATTCAAAAGGTGTTATCGTCCAGAATTGCTTCATTGCATCACGGATGATGACGTTATATGCGGAGAACAGATCTTCTTCAAGAACGACACAGGTTTTTGAGTCGCCGAATTGCTTTATCTCTTCCCCCGACGGGAATGGAGCCTGTCCGTTCAGAAACCCTGCCAGCATGAAAAGCGGCAGAAAGAGTAAATATTTTTTCATATCAGTTCTGATTAACAGGTATATACAAGGGATTTCTCTCGTTAAATTTTCTTATGTAAACGAACATGAGGTTTTTGCGCTCCTTTCTTGAAAGTTTCACATACTCTTCATACAACTCCGCATCCTTCATCAGCAGCAACTCGGTATTTTTCTGATCAAACTCAATAATTTTTCCCTCTTCAAAATCAATAAGATACTGTTTCAGCTCATTCCTTGTCATACTACCGCGTGAATATGGAGAGTAATACGATCCGTAGGGTGAATAATAGCTGCCGTATCCATAGTTATAGGGAGAATAGTAATAAGGATCATAGTAACCTCCATAAGGTGAATAATAGCGGTTGTCAACCGTTGTAATATCGGCCACGAAATGGCAGATGCTTCCTACGAAGGTTATCCTGTTAAAATTATTCTGGACCTGAATGTATAAAACTCCGTTCCTTGCATATCCCCAGATGCTGCTAACCGGGATCTCCTGCCTCACCCCCATCCCGTCATAGTAGTATAGCTTGTCCGACTCAAAGAGCTTCCTGAAAAACTCCTTGTCGTTGTAGTCGGTTGATGTAAGAAGACGGGCTTTGGGTATAGGGTTATTAAGCTTAACCTGCTCAAAATTAACGTATATCCCATCTTTGAACCTGAAATCAGGAGTGTATTTTACCATCCCTGAAGTGTCCTGGGCAACCAGGCCCGTACCGGTAAGCATTGACAATATGACGGCAGCGAGAATAAGTATCCTGAAATTCCTGTTCATAACAAAAGTCATTTATTCCTTACGTTCAAAAATCATACCGCAGGACAAATTTAACCATTTCCCCGATAGGGTATCAACTTAGTTAATAGTATATTTATTATATATTTGTTAGAGTTTTATCATATCGAAACAAATAACAATGGTAGCCCAGGGTACACCTTACGGCAACGGGAACATTCACAGTGACCGAGATAATACTGATCCGGGGAACCGTGAAAAATTTATCAGGTACGCGATCCTGATCCTGTCTGCCCTGATAGGCAGTCTTATCCTTATCATGCTGAAAGTATATCTGGCAGCCGGAATCGTTATTATCCTGGCAGCACTGCTGACCTCCTATCTTATCAGGAAAATATTGAAGGTAATGGACTCGGTGAAACATTCTCTCGACGACATTTCAACCTCAAGCGTTAAAAAGGATGATGTGATAACCGATTTCTCGCACAAAATACGGGAACCGCTCAACAATCTCGTAATAATAACGGATATTCTCATGGAGTCGGGCCTTAAGAAAAAACAGAAAGAACTAGTTGAAACATTTATGGCCTCGACGAAGAACATGGTTACCACTGTTAATGAACTGACAATGCAATCGGCCGGTAACCTCGCCTACGAGAAAAGAGAACATATAAGATTTAATCTCCCCGACACCATCGAGAACACTATTGAACTCTACAGTCTCAAGGACAACGCAAACCTGGATTTCATCCTTGACAGAAAGGATCTCCAGACATCTGAATATCTTGGTGATCCTGTAATAGTTAAACAGATTCTCCTCGATATCTTCAACACAATAGAAAGTCGCCATTCAGAAAGGAAAGTCAAAGTGACCATTACACCCTTTCCGGAAAAGGGACCGGAGAATGAGAACCTGATAAATATCAGAATACAGGCTGATACAGCGAGAGTCCTGACTGATGATCCTGCCAGAGGTGAAATATCTCTCTCAGCACGTCTTATTACTGCCTGCAAAGGATACTTCAATCAGGAGGACGGCAGCGGCTACACAGCCATAAACATAACCCTTCCCTTCACAAAAGTGGTGGCAGATACAAAACAAAACAATGCATCGCTGGTCACTGCCGAACCGCTCATGAGGGGTAAAGTACACAAGGAACTGAAAAACATCAGGATACTCCTCGTGGAAGACAACCTGATAAATCAAAAAATAACCCTGCTGACTTTACAGCCACTGGTCCATAGCATCGATACAGCGGCTGACGGCAGGGAGGCTCTGGAGAAATTCGGCTCTTCAGCCTATGATCTTATCCTGATGGATATACAGATGCCTGTCATGAGCGGGATCACTGCCACTGAGGAAATACGTATTCTTGAGGAAAGCAGCAATGCACATGTTCCCATCATTGCTATTACTGCCAACGCCATGATAGGCGACAAGGAAAAATGCCTTGCTGCAGGAATGGATGACTATATCAGCAAGCCATTCCAGCCTGCTGTCCTGATTGAAAAAATAAAGAAACTGATCTGAGAGATCACATTTGTTAAACATACCGCGAAACCTTCATCCCGGGTGTTTTTCTATCCGTACCTCTTCATTTCCGGGCAATAATAAGTTTTGCCTTGTTAACGAGGGCGACACTATAAGATCTCCTAAGCCAAGAGAGCCCCATTTTCCATCAACGGCATCAATGGTTTTAATATCAGAACATACCGCATTTGGCCATCTCCGCGGGAAGTGCCTGTCACCCAAAACCTTGGCAGTGCCATCAACGAAGAGAACCTGTTCCTCCAGCAGTCTTATGTCTCTCCCCGGATCTGAGTTACCAAGTACCTGCCAGGTGACGGTATAAAGATCATCAACATCCACTCCGGAATCGACAACCAGCACCACGCTGCTCTGAAACATCAGACTCTTCTCCGAGCAATAGTCTTCTGCTTTTCTGACAGCCATTCTATCTGATAGCTGGTCGACAGCCAGCACAACTATCCCCAGCTTTTCGGAAGTACTGACACGCCGGATACATTCAGGCATATCGGGAAAATCATTTTTTAGCTGAACTTCCATACCGAAAGTCCGCTCTCTTCTGCCGGTACCGGCAATTATCTCTCCGGGCATTTTTTCAGTAGCATCTATCCCCAGCTTGCCTCCGAGGGTATAAACATCTGAGGCATGATCGAGAACATCGAGAGGACCGGTCGTAAACTGCAGATCATTAACCGTATCCGTATTCAGTCTGATGTGGGCAATAAGCTGTCTGTAGTTGCGTATATCAACGTCACCGCTCACAACAACAATATATTTTGTGAACATCATCTGTCCGGCTCCCAGGAGCGATCCGATGACTTTTTTACCCTGACCCGGATATGATTTTCTTGTTTTAACGACTACAAGATTGTGTGCAACACCTGCTGTGGGCATATGAATATCTTCAATTTCGGGCAGCAGTGCAAGTTTCAGGGGTGCCAGGAAGAGTTTCTCAGTGGCTTTAGCTATCCATGCATCTTCCATTGGAGGAATACCGACAATGGTAGCCGGATACACGGCTTTGCGGGCATGAGTTATGCAGGTAAGGTGGAACTTCGGATAGTAATCCGTTAAGGAATAAAAACCGGTATGATCTCCAAAGGGGCCTTCATAAAAAGGTTCTTCGGCGGGGTCGATATAACCTTCGATCACTATGTCGGCATCGGCCGGTACATAAAGGTCATTTGTCAGGCATTTCACAAGGCTGACTCTGCGTCCACGCAGGAAACCGGACAGTATAAACTCATCAACATCTTCGGGCAGGGGGGCAGATGCAGCATAGGCATAAACCGGGTCTCCTCCGAGTGTCACACTAACCGGCATCTTCCTGCCCAGTTTTTTCCATTCGGCAAAATGATTTGCTCCTGTTTTATGAAGCTGCCAGTGCATTGCCGTTGTTTTACTGTCTATTACCTGCATCCTGTACATGCCGGCGTTGGGTTTCAGTGTCAGAGGGTTCAGGGTATGTACAACCGGCAGGGTGACATACCTTCCACCATCGTGAGGCCAGCATTTCAATACCGGAAGCATTGAAAGGTCGGGATCCCGGTGGACAACCTGGTGGCATCGGGCTTTTCTTTTACTTCTTTTTGGGAAGAAGCGGGCCACTTTTAAGAGTGCAGGCAGAGAAGATAGCATATTCAGGAGGCCTTCCTTGTTTCCCGCCAGACCTGTCAACAGGCTTGTTATTTCGGCGGCAGCATCGCCGAGCTCATCTCTGCCCATGGCCAGAGCCATTCTTTTATCTGATCCATAGGCATTTATCAGGACAGGGAAGGCAGTTCCCGTATTTTCGAACAGTAAAGCTTTTCCGTCATTCTTTATCATCCTGTCGGCAACTTCGGATATTTCAAGTACAGGATTTACAAAAGTGCTTATTCTGATTATGTCATCGCGCTTTTCAAGACTGGAAATAAATTTACAAAGGCCTGAGCAGGACATAATAAAGGTTTATTTTCAAAGATATAAGATAAAACAACAGGTTTTATGGGAACAGGATAAAAGGGGTTATTGATATGTATAAAACAATAATGGGAACTATTCGCGAGGAGTAGTTCCCATTCACCTTTTGCAACCGAAGCCGCAATCGGCGTCGGGTTACTGTTATTCTGGCCGGCTGCATTCCAGGTCTTACGATCTGTTCCTGCAACCCATGGCTTTCAGGTTCTGCTGTTTAAGGCAGGACCTTCCGGCTGTCCTTTTTTTCCCGTCTTTCGGCGGGATTTTCCAGGACGAAGTGTCTTTCAGGTTCCGATGCTCATTTCCCGGAGGATGTGGCATCAGTTTCAGTTGACTCGGAGCCGAAACTCTTTGTTTCCCTGAGGCCCTCAGACCTGATCGTTGAAAGAACGTTTCCGGTTTTCGTCGATCTCCTGAACATCCGACTCTGGTCAATGACCGGGGTTTTTAGTTCAGACTTCGGCTCTCTTGATGAGCAGACCCGGAGGTCTGAATGAACCGGATTGTGCTTCAATTAAGTAACCTAAACCGGCTCCACATCTTTCGAGCAGCCCTTTATCGCTCACCCGATAAAACAAATATAGCCCCTAAAAGAGCTTCATGCAACTTTAGAGGGGCTATGTTGTAAACCCGATATCAACATAAGTTATTAACAATTGTTAATAACGTCGGAAGATACCATTATTTCTTGTATCCGTATACTGCCAGGTCTCCGAGAGCCTCTTCTATACGCAATAACTGATTGTATTTTGCCATCCTGTCGGTACGGCTGCAGGACCCGGTTTTTATCTGTCCTGAATTAACAGCAACAGCTATATCGGCAATGGTCGAATCTTCAGTCTCACCCGAACGGTGAGAAGTAACAGTCGTATACCCTGCCCTGTGCGCCATCTCAATACATTGCAGGGTCTCGGTAAGTGATCCTATCTGGTTAACCTTGATAAGGATTGAATTGGCACATCCCATTTCAATACCTTTTTTAAGGTATTCAACATTGGTGACAAAAACATCATCTCCAACTATCTGGCACTTGGATCCGATCCTGTCGGTAAGCATTTTCCAGCCTTCCCAGTCACCTTCAGCCATACCATCCTCAACGGAATCAACAGGGTATTTTCCAATAAGCTGTTCGATATAGTCAACCTGTTCCTTCGATGTCCTTCTGGCACCCTTTGGGCCTTCAAACTTTGCATAATTGTACATGCCGTCCTCATAAAACTCAGAGGCAGCACAGTCGAGTGCAATGGTAATGTCGCTGCCAGGCTTGTATCCGGCGTCGGTTATAGCTTTAAGTATTGTCTCAAGCGCATCTTCAGTTCCTCCGAGGGTGGGAGCAAAACCTCCCTCATCACCTACTGCCGTGCTCAGGCCTCTTGCCTTGAGTACCTTTTTCAGTGAATGGAACACTTCGGCACCCATTCTCAATCCTTCCCTGAAAGAAGGAGCTCCAACGGGCCTGATCATGAATTCCTGGAAAGCAATTGGTGCATCAGAATGTGATCCGCCGTTGATGATGTTCATCATCGGGACAGGAAGGGTAACTGAGTTTGATCCGCCTATGTATCTGAACAGAGGTAAGCCGTGGTAACTGGCTGCAGCTTTGGCAACGGCGAGCGATACTCCGAGGATCGCATTTGCGCCCAGGTTACTCTTTGTCTTCGTGCCGTCCAGTTCTATCATCTTCATGTCTATTCCAACCTGGTCGGTGACATCCATTCCGTTTATCTCTTCAGCAATAACATTATTAACATTATGAACTGCTTTAAGAACACCTTTTCCAAGGTAACGGCTTTTATCGCCATCCCTCAGTTCGAGAGCTTCGTTTTCTCCTGTCGATGCCCCCGAGGGGACAGCAGCTCTTCCAAAATAACCACTGGCGGTGGTAACATCCACTTCAATTGTCGGATTACCCCTGGAATCAAGAATTTCACGGGCATGTACACTTACTATCTGACCCATAGACTAAATTTTTTGTTATATAATATTGAAATTAAAAACAGAACAGGTAAAAATGATAATGTATTTCAATTTTATTTACTGTCCTCCTGAGTCTCCTCCGTTTCACCGGCGGCTGTATCTTCTCCGGTAGCACCTGCGGTTTCTGACTGTGCTTCAGCGACAGGTTCCTCAGCTGTCTTTTTTGCTACAGGGGCTGATTTTTTCTGTGAGTCTTCTGCCTCGGCTTTTTTCTTTGAGGAGGGTCTTCTCCTGCGGCCTTTCGTCTTAGTTGTCTCAGCCGTTCCGAGCATGTTCTCATTGTAATCCACGAGCTCCATGATACACATTTCAGCGTTATCACCGATTCTGTTACCTGTCTTGAGTATACGGGTATAGCCGCCCGGCCTGTCGGTGATCCTGGGTGATATCTCCCTGAAAAGCTCGGCTACAGCCTGCTTGTCCTTAAGAAAGCTGAAGACCTCTCTTCTGGAGTGAGTTGAATCTTCCTTTGATTTTGTTATCAGAGGCTCCACATAGGTTCTCAAAGCTTTCGCCCTGGCGGTGGTGGTAGTGATCCTCTTATGCAATATCAGTGACGATGCCATGTTGGCAAGCATCGATTTCCTGTGTGAACTCGTTCTTCCTAAATGATTTATAACTCTTGAATGTCGCATTGCTTTGTTCCCTTCCCGTTTTCAGATTAATCTTTCTCTAACTTGTACTTGCTCACGTCCATCCCGAACGAAAGGCTCATTGAATCAAGCAGTTCATCAAGCTCAGTAAGTGATTTTTTCCCGAAGTTCCTGAATTTCAGGAGATCATTTTTATTGAATTTGACCAGGTCTCCGAGTGTCTCAACCTCAGCAGCCTTAAGGCAGTTAAGTGCCCTGACCGAAAGATCGAGGTCGATGAGCTTGGTTTTCAGGAGCTGCCTCATATGAAGTACTTCCTCATCAAACTCTTCGTTTGCCAGCTTATCGTCGGAATCGATAGTGATCTTTTCGTCGGAGAAGAGCATAAAGTGGTATATGAGGATTTTGGCAGCTTCCTTAAGGGCCTCCTTGGGATGTATTGAGCCGTCGGTCTCTATTTCGAAAAGCAGTTTTTCGTAGTCGGTTTTTTCTTCAACCCTATAGTTCTCAATGGAATATTTCACATTCCTGACCGGCGTGAATATTGAATCTATTGCAATAAGTCCGAATTCGCTTTCCTCGGGTTCATTTTCCTCAGCAGGAACATATCCGCGGCCTTTGTTTATGGTAAACTCAACCTGTAGTTTTACCGCAGGTTCCATCCTGAACAAAACCAGTTCGGGGTTTAGCACCTCGAAGCTGCTGAGCACACCGTTAAGATCACCGGCCTTAAAGATCTCCTTGTTACTTATTTTTACAGAAACTTTTTCGTGTTCAACGTCATCAACAGTTCTTCTGAATCTGACCTGTTTCAGTTTAAGGATGATCTCCGTAACGTCTTCCATTACACCTTTGATGGTGGAAAATTCGTGATCTACACCATCAATCCTTACGGTTGTGATAGCATAGCCTTCGAGTGAAGAGAGAAGTATCCTTCTTAGAGCATTACCAACAGTAATACCATAGCCAGGTTCAAGTGGACGGAACTCGAACTTGCCGAGCTTGTTGTCCGCTTCCAGCATTATTACTTTATCGGGTTTCTGGAATGATAATATGGCCATAGATTTTATCTTAAATAATTACTTTGAATACAATTCAACGATAAGTTGCTCCTTAATATCTTCGGGTATATCAGCCCTTTCAGGAATGCTCATGAATTTTCCTGCCATTTGAGTGTCGTCCCATTCCAGCCATGACAGCTTTGATGTTTTTCTTGTTGTAAGAGAATCGACTATCGTTTCGAGTGATTTTGATTTTTCCCTGACGCCAATAATATCTCCGGGCTTCACCTGTGATGAAGGAACATTCACCACCGCACCGTTAACGGTGATATGACGGTGAGAGACGAGCTGGCGCGCAGAGGCTCTTGTAGGAGCTATACCCAGACGGTATACAACATTGTCGAGCCTCGATTCCAGCATCTGCAGGAGGACTTCGCCTGTGACGCCTTTCGACCTTGAAGCTTTCTCAAATGTGTTTCTGAACTGACGCTCGAGGATACCGTATGTATATTTTGCCTTCTGCTTCTCACGGAGCTGGATACCGTATTCAGATGTCTTCTTTCTTTTCTTGTTCTGCCCGTGCTGCCCCGGAGGGAAGTTTTTCCTGTCGAGGTACTTGTCAGGGCCATAAATAGGATCTCCAAATTTTCTTGCGACTCTTGATCTTGGACCTGTATATCTTGCCATTGTTATTCTGTTTTTAAAATCCTGACTTCAAATATTTTTAGACTCTTCTTCTTCCGGGAGGACGGCAGCCATTATGAGGCAGTGGCGTCACATCGACGATCTCCATTACCTCTATTCCCACATTCGATATTGCCCTGATAGCCGATTCACGTCCCGATCCTGGCCCTTTCACAAAGACTTTTACCTTTCTAAGTCCCAGATCGAATGCCACTTTACCACACTCCTCCGATGCCATCTGAGCTGCATAGGGGGTATTCTTCTTGGAACCCTTGAATCCCATCTTCCCGGCAGAAGCCCACGATATGACCTGCCCCGAATTGTTGGTCAGAGTAATGATGATATTATTGAATGATGAATGAATATGTGCCTGACCCTGAGGTTCTACCCTTACTACCCTCTTCTTTAATGCTCCGGTCTTCTTTGCCATAGTTTATTTATTTAGTAGCTTTCTTCTTGTTTGCAACAGTCTTTTTTCTGCCCTTGCGGGTCCTGGCATTGTTCTTGGTACTTTGCCCCCTCACGGGAAGTCCCAGTCTGTGGCGGACACCACGGTAACAGCCAATATCCATCAGACGCTTGATATTCATTTGTGTCTCCGAACGGAGTTCTCCCTCAAGCTTGTAATTTTCGCTCAGTATCCGGCGAATGGAGTTAATCTGCTCGTCCGTCCACTCCTCTACTTTAATGCTCCTGTCAACACCGGCCTGGTCAAGTACCTTTTGTGCTGTACTTCTTCCAACGCCGTAAATATAGGTCAGTCCTACTTCTCCTATCTTATTTCTTGGTAAATCAACACCAATGATTCGTGCCATATTTTACTTTCTTAAAATTGAGTTGCAAAAATAGTTATTTTATCCCTGTCTCTGTTTGAACTTGGGATTTTTCTTATTGATAACGTAAATGCGCCCTTTTCTCTTGACTATCTTACAGTCAGCGCTGCGCTTCTTTACAGATGCTCTTACTTTCATTACCGTATCTATTTCTATTTATATCTGAATGTTATTCTGCCTTTTGTCAGGTCGTAAGGTGACATTTCGACCTTTACCCTGTCTCCGGGAAGTATTTTAATATAGTGCATTCTCATTTTACCTGAGATATGCGCGGTGATTACATGCCCGTTCTCGAGTTCAACCCTGAACATGGCATTGGAAAGGGCTTCAATAATAGTGCCGTCCTGTTCAATTGATGGTTGCTTGGCCATACAATCAGATTTTATTAATTACTTCCTCAATAAATTCAAATGTCGTCAGCACGTCAGCCTTCTCCCTGTTTACGGCAACAGCATATTCAAAATGTGCCGATGGTTTGCCGTCGAGAGTCCTGATGGTCCAGCCGTCGCTCATCTGACGTGTTTCTTTTCTTCCCATGTTTATCATGGGTTCGATGCAGATCACCAGCCCTTTCTCCAGCTTTGGTCCTGTCCCCCTTTTACCGAAGTTCGGAACCTCAGGGGGCTCATGCAATTTCCGTCCCAGGCCGTGACCAACAAGCTCCCTTACTACTGAGAATCCTCCGCTTTCGGCTTTTTTCTGAACAGAGTATGAGACATCTCCTACCCTGTTTCCTGCTACTGCCGACCTCACACCTTCTTCAAGCGATTCCCTGGTGTAGTCGATAAGCTTTTTCACCTCAACGGATATATCCCCCACCGCGAAAGTGTATGCACTGTCGCCATACCAGCCCTTAAGTATTACACCACAATCCACTGAGATGATGTCTCCCTCGCGTAGCTGATAAGCTGAAGGGATACCATGGACCACCTCTTCATTGACCGATGTGCAGAGTGTGGCGGGGAAACCACCATAACCCTTGAATGCCGGAACTGCCGAATGATCACGGATGAATTCTTCTGCAATCCTGTCGAGATAAAGAGTGGTAACACCCGGCCTTATATGCCTGGCAACTTCAGCAAGTGTCCGCGACACCAGCATGTTGCTTTCCCTGAGGGACTCTACCTCTTCATCGGTCTTTAAGTACAACATCAAAGAACGTATTCTGCCTTGTCTATATCGCTGTTACAGCGCCTGTTCTTCCCTTTATACGGCCCGATTTCATCAGACCGTCATAGTGCCTCATGAGCAGATGACTTTCAATCTGCTGAAGCGTATCGAGAACAACACCCACAAGTATGAGCAGCGAAGTTCCTCCGTAGAACTGCGCAAACTGGGGTGTGACACCTGCTATTACCGCGATAGCGGGCAGTATTGCAACAATTGCAAGGAATATTGAACCGGGAAGAGTTATCCTCGACATGATCATGTCGAAGAATTCAACAGTTTTCCTTCCGGGTTTTATTCCAGGAATAAAGCCTCCGTTCTTCTTCATATCTTCAGCCATCTGAACGGGATTTATTGTTATGGCGGTATAGAAATATGTGAAGGCGATTATCAGCAATGCGGTCACCATGTTATACCAGAATCCGTATATATTCGAAAATGTAACCACAAATCCTGAACTCTCATCCCTGAAGCCTGCCAGAAGCATGGGAAGCATCATAATCGCCTGTGCAAATATTATCGGCATTACCCCTGCAGCGTTCACCTTGAGAGGGATATACTGTCTGACCCCCCCGTACTGCTTGTTTCCAATTATACGGCGGGCATACTGAACCGGAACCCTTCGTGTTCCCTGTACCAGCATAATACATCCTATTATTACCACGAACCAGAATATTATCTCCACGATAAGAGCAACAGGTCCACCGGTTCCGTTCATTCTTGTTCCCCACTCAAAGAGGAAATTTTGCGGCAGCCTGGCGATGATACCTATCATTATCAATAGTGAGATACCGTTCCCGATACCTTTGTCGGTGATTTTTTCACCAAGCCACATAACAAAGATGGTACCCGCGGTAAGGATTACCGTCGAGGATATCATAAAAAAGCGCTGATAGTTACCGGTGAGTACAAAAGCCTGGGGGTCGAGGGTTCTGGAAAGACTTATAAGGTAAGTAGGAGCCTGGAGTACAAGTATTATAACTGTCAGATAACGTGTATACTGATTCATTTTACGTCTGCCGCTCTCGCCCTCCCTCTGGAGTTTCTGAAAGTAGGGAAAGACGATCCCCAGCAGCTGGACCACGATCGAGGCTGAGATATAGGGCATGATACCCAGGGCAAATATGGAAGCCTGGGAGAATGCGCCTCCCGAGAACATGTCGAGGAGCCCCATAATACCCTGCGAAGTGCTGTCCTGAAGATTTCCGAGGAACTGCGGGTTAATACCGGGGAGGCTTACATATTTGCCAAGCCTGTACAGCATTATTATGGCGAAAGTATATATCAACCTTGCACGAAGGTCCTCGATCTTAAAAATGTTCTTAATGGTCTGAATGAATCTCATGAGATCAAAGTTTTACAACAGTTCCTTTCCTGGCTTCAATAGCAGCAACAGCCGATTTGCTGAAGGCATGGGCATGAACTTCCAGTGTTCTGTCAAGTGTTCCTCTTCCCAGTATCTTTACGAGGGCATTTTTTGAAACAAGACCTGACTTCACAAGAACGTCAATATCGATTTTATCAAGGTTATTTTTCTCAGCCAGCGACTGAAGTACATTAATATTTATGCCTTTGTATTCCCTGCGGTTGATATTTTTGAACCCGAACTTCGGAACACGTCTCTGCAGTGGCATCTGTCCTCCCTCAAATCCGATCTTTTTGCTGAAGCCTGACCTGGACTTTGCTCCTTTATGACCTCTGGTCGACGTACCGCCATTTCCGGAACCCTGACCGCGGCCTAAACGCTTGCTCTTTTTGACAGAGCCTTTGGCAGATTTTAAGTTACTCAAATCCATGATGTTATATCTTTCAAATAAAATTTAATACCTAAATGTTCTCAACTTTAACCAGGTGACTTACCCTGGCAACCATTCCCAGTATCTGAGGAGTAGCTTCCTTCTCCACACTGTGGTTAAGTTTACGGATACCGAGAGCATCGAGTGTCCGCTTTTGTCTTTCAGGTTTACCGTTCCTGCTTTTCACCTGGGTGATACGAATCTTTGCCATAGTATCAATTATTGCTAACCATTAAACACTTTTTCCAGTTTTACTCCCCTGTGCTCGGCGATGTTGTATGCATCGCGCATTTCAAGCAAAGCAGCAAATGTTGCCTTAACAAGGTTGTGCGGATTTGAAGATCCCTTTGATTTGGCGAGGACATTCTTTACTCCGACGCTTTCGAGGACGGCACGCATAGCACCTCCTGCCTTAACGCCGGTACCGGGAGAAGCCGGTTTGATAAATACCCTTGCACCACCGAACTTTGCAATCTGCTCGTGCGGTATGGTGCCATTGATCACGGGAACCTTTATGAGGTTTTTCTTGGCATCTTCAATTCCCTTGGCTATGGCGGTGGTTACTTCACTGGCCTTACCGAGGCCATGTCCGACTACACCGTTTTCATTTCCCACAACCACTATAGCCGAGAAACTGAATGTTCTTCCACCTTTTGTAACCTTGGTAACTCTCTGAATGCTTACAAGCCTGTCTTTAAGTTCCAGGTCGCTGGTTTTCACTTTTCTTATACCTTCTGCCATGATCAACTAGAATTTTAATCCGCCTTCGCGGGCTGAATCTGCCAATGATTTTACTCTGCCATGATATTTATATCCGCTCCTGTCGAACACCACTCTCTCAATGCCTTTTTCGCGGCATTTTGAAGCGAGCAGTTCACCGACCATCTTTGCCTGTTCTGTTTTATTCTTACCTGCCGATTTTGCGGCAACGTCCTTCTCCCTCGATGAAGCTGAAAGAAGGGTTACCCGGGCCAGGTCGTCAACAACCTGTGCATATATCTGTTTGTTGCTGCGGAATACTGCGAGTCTCGGGACATCTGCAGTGCCGCTTATTCTTTTCCGGATCCTCATTTTGATCCTTGTCCTGCGTTCCAACGTCGTTAAGGCCATTTTTTTAAACTTTTACCAGATTAACATACCTGTTACACACTTGCCGATTTACCGGCTTTCCTTCTCAGCTGTTCGCCCACGAATTTGATCCCCTTTCCCTTGTAGGGCTCAGGCGGACGAAGAGACCTGATCTTTGCTGCCACATGACCGATGAGCTGTTTATCGATACTTTTGAGAGTTATTATCGGGTTACTTCTCCTTTCGGTTTTTGTTTCAATCTTAACCTCATCGGGGAGCATCATTATAATATCATGCGAGTAACCCAGGCTCATCTCAAGCTGCTGTCCTTTTGCCTCGGCACGGTAGCCTACTCCTACAAGTTCAAGCTCCTTTTTGTATCCTTCCGAAACACCCGTAACCATGTTGGCTATGAGCGCACGGTAAAGCCCATGCATAGACTTATGTCTCTTTGATTCCGAAGGCCTGGTTATCACAACCTGGTTGTCTTTAATTTCAATATTAATATCTTTATCAACAACACGGGTAAGTTCACCCAGAGGCCCTTTCACGCTGACCAAGTTGTCGCTGCTGATGTTCACAGTGACCCCCGCGGGCAGGTTTACAGGTAATTTTCCTATTCGTGACATTGTTTTCTCCTTTTAATAAACATAACACAACACTTCACCGCCAATGTTCTCTTTTCTGGCTTCCTTATCGGTCATCAGCCCCTTTGAGGTGGAAATAATTGCTATTCCCAGTCCGTTCAAAATTCGCGGCAGGTCTTCGGCACCGGCATAATTCCTTAATCCTGGACGGCTTACACGCTGCAGTTCCTTGATTGCAGGTTTCTTGCTCCTTGGATTGTACTTGAGGGCTATCTTCAGAATGCCCTGAGGATTTTTGCCTTCAACAACTTTATAGCTCAGTATATATCCTTTTTCAAAAAGTATTCTTGCTATTTCCTTTTTAAGACCGGAAGCAGGTGCCTCAACAATTTTATGACCGGCCATTATGGCGTTTCTTATTCTGGTCAGTAAATCAGCAATTGGATCAGTCATTTTCTGTTCAAATTATTTGTTTATATTTTCCTCAATTACCAGCTGGCTTTTTTCACACCGGGTATCAGTCCGAATGAAGCCATTTCCCTGAAGGTTATTCTGCTGATCCCGAACTGTCTCATGTAACCCCTGGTACGACCTGTTATTTTACAGCGGTTACGCTGGCGGTTGGGGTTAGAGTTCCTGGGAATACGGCTCAGCCCTACATAATCGCCTGCTGCTTTAAGCTGGGCTCTTTTGGCTGAATATTTCTGTGCCATTCTGGCACGTTTAACCTCCCGGGCTATCATTGATTCCTTGGCCATATTATCAGTTTTTAGATGTTTTGAATGGTAATCCGAAATTTTTGAGCAGCGACAGTGCCTCTTCGTCAGTTTTCGCCGAGGTGACAAAGGTTATCTGGAGTCCCATGATCTTTGTGATCTTATCGAGGTCTATCTCGGGGAAAATGATCTGTTCGGTAATTCCCAGGGTATAATTACCCCTTCCGTCAAGTTTGGCGTTGATACCCTTGAAATCGCGGATTCGCGGCAGTGCTACCGAGATAAGCCTCTCAAGGAATTCATACATCCTTTCTTTTCTGAGTGTGACCATTATTCCGATAGGCATATTCTTTCTCAGTTTGAAATTTGATATATCCTTGGAAGAATATGTAAGGACTGCTTTCTGTCCGGCTATATCGGAAAGTTCCTTAACTCCTGATTCGAGTAATTTCTTGTCGGCTATAGCCTGTCCGACACCCTGGTTTAACACAATTTTTTCCAGCCTGGGGACCTCCATAACGGTCTTGTAGCCGAATTCCTTCATTAATGCAGGTATAATCTCGCTGCTATATTTCGTTTTCAGTGCAGGTGTATACATTATTTGATCTCCTCTCCTGATTTTTTTGAATAACGTACTAGTTTACCTTTCTGACCGGGTTTGCGTCCGATACGTGTCGGTTTTCCCGATGTCGGATCTATGAGCATCAGGTTTGACAGGTGAACAGGGGCTTCTTTTCTTATGATACCTCCCTGGGGGGCTTTGGAATTAGGTTTGGTGTGTTTGGATACCAGGTTAACTCCTTCAACTATAGCCCTTTCCTTATCCCTGTCAACAGTAAGCACACGTCCTTTCTGACCTTTCGACTCTCCGGTTATTACCATAACCGTATCGCCCTTTTTTATATTTATTTTCTTTTGCATTGTTTCTTTGATATAAAAATTACAATACTTCAGGTGCGAGTGAAACTATCTTCATGAATTTTTCGCGCAGTTCTCTTGCCACCGGGCCGAAAATACGGGTTCCGCGGACTTCATCCTGATTGTTAAGCAATACCACGGCATTGTCGTCAAACCTGATATAGGATCCGTCGGCTCTGCGGATCTCCTTTTTGGTCCTTACCACGACAGCCTTGCTTACTGTGCCTTTCTTTGCTTCTCCTGACGGGAGCGCTGATTTTACACTCACTACAATCTTGTCGCCGACAGTGGCATATCTTTTTTTACTGCCTCCCAGAACCCTGATGCATAACACTTCCTTGGCACCTGAATTGTCGGCTACTGTTAGCCTTGTTTCCTGCTGTATCATGATTACTTAGCTCTTTCAATTATTTCAACCACTCTCCAGGATTTATTTTTGCTCAGAGGCCTGGTCTCCGATATACGAACCGTATCGCCGACGTTGCATGAATTCTCCTCATCGTGTGCCATCAGCTTCTTTGTGGTATTGATGAACTTGCCGTAAATAGGATGCTTTACTTTTCTTCTTACCGCAACCACGATAGATTTGTCCATTTTATTACTTAAAACGACACCGATTCGTTCTTTTCTTAATTTCCTTTCCATTGCTGATACGGCTAATTAGTATTTTGTTTTGATTCCCTGGCTCTCAGTTCGGTAAGCAGGCGTGCGATGGTGAGCTTTACCTGCTTGATTTTCTGAGGATTGTCGAGAGGAGTAATAGCATGGTTCATCTTCATTCTGACGAGCATTGTTTTCTCCGTGTCGATCCTTTCAAGAAGATCAGGAGTACTTAATTCCCTTATTTCTGATATTTTCATCTCTCTGATATTTTGTATTACTCAACGTAATCGCGGCGCACAATAAATTTTGTTGTCACCGGAAGTTTCTGGGCACCAAGCATCAGTGCTTCCTTTGCAACCTGGAAGGAGACTCCTTCAGCCTCAAGTATTATTCTTCCCGGGGTAACGGGAACCACAAATCCTTCAGGTGCTCCTTTTCCCTTACCCATTCTCACTTCAGCCGGTTTTTTTGTTATGGGTTTATCCGGGAACACCCTGATCCATAGCTGTCCTTCACGTTTCATATGACGGGTTACAGCCTGGCGGGCTGCTTCTATCTGCCTGCCGGTGATCCAGCTCTGTTCCAGAGCCTTGATGCCAAATGATCCGAATGCCAGCTGGTTGCCACGCTGTGCATTGCCTTTCATTCTCCCTTTCTGGGCTCTCCTGTATTTGGACCTTTTTGGTTGTAACATTGCTTTATATCTTAAAAATTATTTTGAACTCTCTATTTCTTCCCTTTCCTCTTCATGTTCTTTCCTTTGGCATTCCTTGCTCCTATGTTGGGGCTAAGGTCTCTTTTGCCATACACCTCGCCATTGCAAATCCAGACTTTGATACCTATAAGTCCGACCTTGGTATGTGCTTCAGCCAGGGCATAATCGATATCGGCCCTGAAAGTATGGAGAGGTATCCGGCCTTCCTTGTAGGTTTCGGTACGTGCCATTTCAGCACCACCCAGACGGCCCGAGATAACCATCTTGACACCTTCGGCACCCATTCTCATTGTGGATGCGATGGCCATTTTTATTGCACGCCTGTATGATATTTTGCCTTCAACCTGGCGGGCTACGTTACTGGCTACAATATTTGCATCAAGTTCGGGGCGTTTAACCTCATAAATATTTATCTGGACTTCTTTTTTGGTGATCTTCCTGAGTTCTTCCTTAAGCTTGTCAACTTCCTGTCCGCCTTTTCCGATTATTATCCCCGGACGTGCGGTATTAACGGTTACTGTGATAAGCTTCAGTGTTCTTTCAATAACGATTTTTGAGATACTGGCTTTGGCGAGCCTGGCATTCAGGTATTCCCTGATCTTCGTGTCTTCAACCAGTTTCCCGGAAAAGTCTTTTCCTCCGTACCAATTTGAGTCCCAGCCTTTTATTATACCCAGCCTGTTGCCTATCGGATTAACTTTCTGTCCCATTTGAATTATTTTGCTGTATTTTCAACTTCCTTATTTCTGCTGTCGAGCACAAGAGTAACATGATTTGATCTTTTCCTCAGTCTGTATGCTCTTCCCTGTGGCGCTGTCTGCAGTCTTTTCAGCGTCCGGCCGCCGTCGACATGAATGTTTTTGACATAAAGGTTGCTGTCTTCGACTCTCACGCCTTCATTTTTTGCCTGCCAGTTTGCAATGGCTGAAAGAAGCAACTTCTCCAGCCGGCGCGATGCTTCCTGTGAGCTGTATTTCAGTATATCAAGGGCTTTGTTCACTTCCTTGCCACTGATAAGACCTGTTACCAGTCTCATTTTTCTGGGGGAGGTGGGACAGTTTCTCAGTACTGCCTGGTAATTTGTCCTGGCTGCCTCTTTCCTGGCTTCAGCTGTATTTCTTTTTCTTGCACCCATTTTTTAAGATATTTTCGGTGTTTACATTTATTACTTATTACCCGAGTGACCTCTGAAGGTACGTGTAGGCGCAAATTCTCCGAGCTTGTGGCCCACCATGTTCTCGGTAATGTAAACAGGTATAAACTTATTGCCGTTATGAACTGCTATAGTATGTCCGACGAAGTCAGGCGATATAACCGACCTTCTCGACCAGGTCTTGACCACTGATTTCTTCCCGCTGTCATTCATCTCAAGAACTCTCTTCTCAAGCTTAAAATCAATAAAGGGTCCTTTTTTAATTGATCTGCTCATAGTATATCAGTTATTTTTTCCTTCTTTCAATAATATGTTTGGCGGAATACTTTTTCCTGTCTCTGGTTTTAAATCCTTTAGCCGGCATCCCCTTACGTGAGCGCGGGTGACCTCCTGATGCTCTTCCTTCGCCACCGCCCATTGGGTGATCGACGGGATTCATGACGACGCCTCTGACTCTGGGTCTTCTTCCCTGCCAGCGCGAGCGGCCTGCCTTACCTGACTTCTCCAGGTTATGATCGGCATTTGAAACAGTACCTATGGTTGCACGGCATTCAGTAAGCACCATCCTGGTTTCGCCCGAAGGAAGCTTTATGGTAGCATATTTACCTTCACGGGCTGACAGCTGCGCATAAGTTCCTGCGCTGCGGGCCAGAGCTGCTCCCTTGCCCGGTTTCAGTTCAATGTTATGAACTATGGTTCCGAGAGGTATGTCGCTGAGGAACATTGTATTTCCTATTTCGGGAGCTGCATTTTTCCCTGAGAGAATATGGCTTCCGACAGTCAGTCCTGCAGGGGCAATGATATATCTCTTTTCTCCATCCTCATAAACAACGAGTGCGATCCTCGATGATCTGTTGGGATCGTACTCTATCGTTTTTACGGTTGCTTGCACGTCATCTTTATTTCTGTGGAAATCGATGACCCTGTACATCTTTTTATGACCGCCGCCGATGTACCTCATAGTCCTGTGGCCGTTAACATTCCTTCCTCCTGATTTTTTCAGCGGCATGAGGAGGGATTTCTCCGGCGCAGCGCTTGTGATATTGTCAAAAGCGCTGATGATCTTGTGTCTCTGACCTGGTGTTACAGGTTTGATCTTTCTGACTGCCATACTGGTTTTTAAATATTGCTATAGAAATCTATCTTACTTCCTTCGGCAAGGGTAATAACAGCTTTTTTATAAGCATTTGTCTTCCCTGTCAGGAGTCCTGATTTTGTATTTCGTGTCTTCACTTTTCCGCCATAGCGAAGAGTGTTAACCGAGTCAACAGTTACTCCGTATAAATCCTCAACGGCTTTTTTGATCTGTAACTTGTTAGCCTTTTTATCGACAATAAATCCATAACGGTTGAATTTATCGCCCTGGGCTGTCATTTTTTCAGTTACTAAGGGTTTAAGCAGAATATTCATCACTTAAATTTTTCTAATTTTCAAAAGTTGCCTGCAAAACGTCAATTGCACTCTCCACAAGCACCAAAGTTGAAGCCCTCATTATCTCATAAGTATTTAACGCATTGGCCGTTACAACTTCAAGCCCTTGTGTATTTCGGGCTGACAAATATACATTTTTATTTGGTTCCGATAAAACAATAAGCGATTTTTTCTTGCTGAGATTCAGATTCGTCTCTATTTTGACAATTTCTTTTGTTTTGGGAGCTTCAAGGGAGAAGTCTTCCACCACGATGATATTTTGTGAAGATGCCTTGTACGAAAGAGCTGATTTTCTTGCCAGTTGCTTCACTTTTTTGTTCAGTTTGAACTCGTAGTCTTTTGGCTGCGGACCGAAAACACGGCCGCCACCTCTGAAGAGAGGGTTCTTGATGCTCCCTGCGCGAGCCGTACCTGTACCTTTCTGTCTTTTGATCTTACGGGTACTTCCTGAAACCTCACCTCTTTCCTTCGATTTATGGGTTCCCTGACGCTGCTTTGCCATGTACTGTTTTGTATCGAGGTATATGGCATGGTCGTTTGGCTCAATGCCGAAAATGGAATCGTTAAGATTAACTTTCCTTCCGGTTTCCTTACCGTTAATATTGACAACAGCTAATTCCATTATTTTGTTATTATTACGTAACCACCTTTAGGACCGGGCACCGATCCTTTAACTATAAGAATATTGTTCTCTTCCATAAGCTTCATTATTTCCATACTTATGGAAGCAACTTTATTGCCTCCCATACGGCCTGCCATACGCATACCCGGGAGCACCCGTGAGGGGAAAGACGATGCGCCAAGCGAACCGGGAGCTCTGCCCCTGTTATGCTGACCGTGGGTCTGTCCGCCTACACCACCGAAACCATGACGCCGCACGACGCCCTGGAATCCTTTTCCCTTCGACCATCCTCTGACATCCACAAAAGTGTCAGTCTTAAAAAGGTCAACGGTAAGTACTTCTCCTTCCCTGACCTGGCCCTCTCTGAATCCATCAAATTCGACAACTTTCTTCCTGGGAGTGGTACCGGCTTTTTTGAAGTGTCCTATTTCAGCCTTTGTAGAATGTTTTTCCTTCTTTTCGTCAAATCCTATCTGTACGGCAAAGTAACCATCTCTTTCAACAGTCTTGATCTGTGTTACAACACACGGACCGGCCTGCAGAACCGTACACGGGATATTTTTCCCTTCTTCGTCGAAGAGGGATGTCATTCCCACCTTTTTTCCTATTAATCCCTGCATCTTGGTATTACTTTACTGGTTTCACACTTTGATTTCAACTTCAACCCCGCTGGGAAGCTCAAGTTTCATGAGAGCATCGATTGTTTTGGGCGTTGAGCTGTAGATATCGAGCAGACGCTTGTATGATGACAGCTGGAATTGTTCCCTGGCTTTCTTGTTGACAAACGGCGACCTCAGAACAGTAAAGATCTTTTTGTGGGTAGGAAGCGGTATCGGGCCGCTGACAACCGCACCTGTAGATTTTACGGTTTTAACGATCTTCTCGGCAGATTTATCCACGAGGTTATGATCGTAAGATTTTAATTTGATCCTGATTTTCTGACTCATCTTTAAAGAATTTTTCCTTTTGTAAGTTCGACAATTCTGTTAGCTATCTCTGCAGGCACCTCTTCATAATGTGAGAACTCCATGGTTGAAGTAGCTCTTCCCGAGGTAAGGGTCCGGAGTACAGTAACATAGCCGAATTTTTCTGCCAGAGGTACTTTTGCCCTGACAACCCTTGCACCTGCTTTCGATTCCATACCTTCCACCCTGCCTCTGCGTTTGTTGAAATCGCTTATTACATCGCCGACATATTCTTCGGGAGTTACCACTTCCGTCGACATTACGGGCTCCAGCAACACAGGGTTACATTTGCCTGCATAACGCCGGAATGCCTGTTTTGCAGCAATTTCGAACGAGAGTGCATCGGAGTCAACCGGATGGTATGAACCGTCTTTTAAAACCACTTTTAAATTTTCGAGAGGAAATCCTGCAAGGGGACCGTTCGACATTGCCTCATGGAAACCCTTTTCCACCGAAGGAAT
>JAFGXX010000067.1 GCA_016936435.1 Bacteroidales bacterium | reverse complement strand
CTGCGGCCCGAAATACCATTACCACGGGAAGAATTCCGAAACAACAAATACGGATCTGATAATCCTAAAAGTCGCATCTCTGATACATTCCGGAAAAACGGTTGCCATCAAAGGTGTCGGAGGTTACCACCTCTGTTGTGATGCGCTCAACGAACATGCGGTCAGTATGTTGAGACGCAGAAAACAAAGAGATGCAAAACCTTTTGCAGTCATGTTCCGCGATACGGAAACGGCAGAGGAATATTGTTTCCTGGATGGAAAGGAAAAGGAGGAACTTAGCTCATGGAGGAGGCCCGTTGTTATTGCCCGCTCAAAGAAGAAACTTGCTCCTGCTGTTGGCAGCGGACTAAGCAACACCGGCGCAATGCTCCCGTACACGCCATTTCATTACATGATGTTCGAAGCACTTTCGACTCCTGCAGTGGTTATGACAAGCGGTAATATCTCCGATGAGCCGGTAATTACAGATGATGCCGAAGCAGTACAGAAACTTGGAGCCGTCGCCGACGCAATTGTAAGCTATAACAGGGAAATTATAAACAGGGCTGACGACTCGGTAGTCAGATTCAGCTGCGGCTTACCCTCACTTATCAGACGATCACGCGGTTATGTTCCACAACCGGTATGTCTTTCCTGGCCGGTGGAGGGGATACTTGCCACCGGAGCCGAACAGAAGAATTCCTTCTGTCTCGGAAAAGGGAAGCAGGCAATTATGAGCCAGTATATAGGCGATATGACAGGCACGGAGGTTTATGATTTTTTCATTGAATCAGTGGAAAGATTCAGGAAACTGTTCCATTTCACCCCGTCAGTGATAGCCTGCGACCTTCATTCCGATTACCTCTCATCGCAATATGCCGCTAAACTTAGTGCCGAGCTTGATGTACCTCTCGTAAAGGTTCAGCATCATCATGCACATATCGTTTCGTGCATGGCAGAGAAGGGCCTCGATGAACCGGTGATTGGTGTCAGTCTCGATGGCACAGGACTTGGAACCGATAATACGATTTGGGGAGGCGAGTTTTTTCTGGCAACTCTCAGCGATTACACCCGCTGCATAAGTTTCGATCCTGTTCCGCTCCCGGGAGGCGACAGGGCAGTAAAGGAACCGTGGAGGACAGCCTGCTCATACCTGCTGAAATATTTCGGTGAGGATTTTGATTTCATGTCGGTACCATCGCTTGCAACGATAGAAGAAGACCGGATAAGGAAATTATGTGAAATGGTGAAAGCTGATGTTAATTCGCCTGTCTCTTCAGGTGCCGGACGGCTTTTTGATGCTGTGTCGGCATTACTGGGCCTGTGTATGTACCAGACATTTGATTCGGAGGCTCCCATGAGGCTCGAATCGGTTGTTGAAGGTGGAACAGATGATCACTATCCCTACGATATTGACAAAAAAGTAATGTTCGGAAGTACCTTCAGGGCTATTCTGGCTGACCTCGGAACTAAAAATGCATCATATATCGCTGCAAAATTCCACAACACTGTCGCAGGGGTGATACTCGATGCATCAATGCTTCTGAGGAAAGAATTCTCTGTCGGCACCGTGATACTTTCAGGCGGAGTTTTCCAGAACAGCTACCTTCTCGAAAAATCTTCATATCTTTTGTCGCGCAACGGATTCAGTGTTTTTACCAATAATATGGTGCCTGCAAATGATGGAGGAATAGCGCTGGGGCAGCTTGTTACAGCATCAAAATCACGGAAATAATGTGTCTGAGTATACCTGTTAAAATATTGAGCATCGACGGCGACATGGCAGAGGTATCGGCCGGGGGGACTATCTTCAAGGCGGGACTTCAGATGATAGAAAATGCAGCTCCGGGCGATTATGTTCTGCTTCATGCAGGCTTTGCGATCCAGAAGATAAGCGACGAGGAAGCAGAAGAAACACTCAGGATTCTGAGAGAAATGGATGAGTCTGTCTGACCGGCATGAAATACATTGACGAATTCAGGGATAAGGATCTTCTAAGGAAGGTCACAGGGCAAATTGAAAGATCCGCAACGGGGACTTACACCTTCATGGAGGTCTGCGGAGGACATACCGCGTCAATCAGGAGGTTTGGAATACCTTCACTGTTACCGTCATCAATTAAGCTGATCTCAGGCCCCGGATGTCCGGTCTGCGTTACAGGGATGGAGTACATCGACAGACTTGCGGCTTATTCATTAAAGCCGGATGTTATTATTATTGTTTTCGGAGATCTTATGAGGATTCCCGGCTCAGACGGAATATCGCTTAGAAAGATGAAACAGGAAGGCGCCGATGTGAGGATAGTATTTTCTTCACTCGATGCTCTTGATGCAGCCCGGAAGAACAGGAACAAAACAATAATATTTGCAGGTATTGGTTTTGAGACCACCGCCCCCGGAACAGCCTTAACGATACGTCAGGCAGAAAAGGAAAACATTGATAATTTCCTGGTACTTAGCGCCCACAAGCTTATGCCTCCCGCAATGGAAACAATACTCCGGCAGGGCAACGGTATAAATGGTTTTATCTGTCCCGGCCATGTTTCTGTAATCACGGGATCGGATGCTTTCTGTTTCATCCCTGAAAAATACGGAACGGGATGTGTCATAACAGGATTTGAACCTTCCGATATACTTTTATCCGTTCTGCTGCTTGTTGAACAGGTAAACAATGGCATTCCGTCGGTTAGAAATGCTTACGGCAGGGCTGTGACCAGGTCCGGGAATCATATCGCACAGAAGGCTATGCTTGATGTTTTCAGTATCCGCGATGCTGAATGGAGAGGCCTTGGTATTATTCCTGCCAGCGGACTTGTTCCGGCAGGAAGGTACGAACGATTTGATGCTTCAGCCGTCATGCCCGTCGTCGTGAAGCCTTCTTCTGAGACACCTGGTTGTATATGTGGTGAGATACTCAGGGGGATTAATGAACCTTCTGACTGTAAACTTTTTGCTACTGTTTGCACCCCGGAAAATCCTGTCGGGGCATGTATGGTTTCTGACGAAGGTGCGTGCAATGCATGGTATAAATACGGTGAGATGTATGGATGAATTCATAACAATGGATCACGGGGCAGGAGGGCGACGGACACAGGAGCTTATAAAGACCTTGTTTGCACGTAGTTTCGATATGGAGGCGCCGCTCACCGATTCCGCTATAATCGGTTTTGATGGCGGCTCTGTGGCCTTTACTACCGACTCCTATGTTGTTGACCCTCTTTTCTTCCCAGGAGGCAACATCGGTAAACTGGCAGTGTGCGGTACTGTCAACGACCTGGCTGTTTCAGGCGCAGTTCCGAAATACCTGTCAGCTTCATTTATTATCGAAGAGGGTTTTAAATTAAGCCTTCTTGAGGAAATAGTAGTCTCGATGGCCAACGAAGCAAAGAATGCGGGAGTAAGGATCGTTACAGGCGACACAAAGGTTGTCGGAAGAGGTAAATGTGACGGCATCTTCATCAATACCTCGGGTACAGGCTTAATTCAACATGATCGTATTCATACAGGAAAAGGCAGCAGGGTTGAGCCAGGCGACATGCTGATTGTGAACGGACCCCTGGGCAATCACTCCGTTGCAGTACTTGGAAGCCGCAAAGGGTTGAGTTTTACCACTCCTGTGGAATCTGATTGTACATCACTTAATCATATTATAGATAGTGTATTCCGGTCAGGAGCAAGAGTTAACTTCATGCGTGATCTTACGAGGGGAGGCCTTGCAGGAGTCCTTAATGAGCTTGCGGAAATAACGGGGAAAGCTATCATGATCGACGAAGGATCGGTACCCGTTGATGATCCTGTAAGAGGAGCCTGTGAGATGCTGGGATTTGATCCCCTGTATCTGGCGAACGAAGGGAAACTGCTTATCGTAACTCCTTCAAATGATACAGATGCTATCATAGAAGTGCTCAGATCATTTCCTTACGGCAGCAAGGCTGCTGTCATAGGCGAAGTTGTGCCCGGCAATAAACACATGGTGGTGGCCCGGACGGTTACAGGAGGAAAAAGGATAATTGATGTACCTTCAGGGCTGCAATTACCAAGGATCTGTTAAGAGAAACATTATGCATGAATTAAGGATTGTGGAAGATTTGATGACCATTGTCAGGAAAGTTGCTGAGGAGAAGGGACTTAAGAAGGTTACGAAGGTAAACATAAGTATGGGAAAGCTGGTTCAGATAGTACCCTCCTTGCTCGAAGCGGCTTTTAATGAGGCAGTTGCAGGGTCGGTAGCTGAAGGTGCATCGATTGAAATTGAGACAGTAGCTGTGCAGCTGAGATGCAGGATCTGCGGAAAAACATTTACACCCGACGCTAACGGTTTTGAATGCCCTGTATGCAGGATTTCAGATATTGATGTCTTAAACGGTAATGAATTATTTATTAAAAGTATAGAAGGAGAGTGACAATGGAAATAACGATCATGAGGAATATCCTCGACAGGAACCAGGATAAGGCCAGGGAGGTAAGAGAACTCCTTGTTTCAAAAAACATAATGATGATTAATCTGATAAGTTCACCGGGAGCCGGTAAAACAACGCTGCTGGAAAGGACCCTTGAAACAATTACAGGCAGATTCCGGGCGGCTGTCATCGAGGGAGATGTTACAACCGACAGGGATGCAAGAAGGTTGCAGCGGTTTGATATTCCCATTACTTTAATAAACACTGAAGGAGGATGCCATCTCGATTCACACAGTATTTCAAGGGCTCTGGATTCATTCAATCTTGACGAGCTGGATGTGATCTTTGTGGAGAATGTCGGTAACCTGGTATGCCCTTCACATTTCGACCTTGGTGAGACATTCAAGATAGCCGTGGTAAGCACAACTGAAGGAGATGACAAACCTGCCAAATATCCGATGATCTTCCGGGAGGCAAAAGCTGCCATTCTGAATAAGATCGACCTTATACCCTATACAAATTTCAGTCCGGCAAATTTTATGTCCGATCTCAGAAGCTTAAACTCTCTTCTCCCCTTGTTTGAGATATCATGTACCAGGGGTGACGGACTTGAAGAATGGAGAAAATGGCTTGAAGAGCAAATCGCAGGGAGGGTCAGAACCTGAATCCCCATCCCATTTCCAGACGGTGGAAGTTGTGCTGGAAGGTGCAGGGATATTCTGTATTGTCAATATATTCATAAGCCGTTCTTTCTTCAACGTAAAGGCTGTATCTGTAACCCAGTTTAATGTAAGATTCAAAATTGTGCATCGGCCATCTGAAACCTGTTCCTGCACCTATAGTCCAACCTCCTTTGTTGTCTTCGCCGGAATCTATTTCCCCGATAGTTATCAGCTTTCCGCCGCGGAAATAGACAAATGGAGTGACATTTCTTTTTAATATACCATACCTGTATTCGATGAAGACCGGAATATGATAACGATCAATGATTTCAATGCCTGACCCCAGACCGATAACCTGTTCAGGGCTAAAGGCAAAGGTTATCATGATATTCTGGGTTCCGTATATCGGAAAATTTTCATCCGACGACCCAAGCAGAAGACTGCTTGTTATCACGAATCCCAATCCGTTAATTCTGTTGAGATCATACACTTTTTTGTCTGTCTTCACCGGTTTACCGGCAATTGTAAACCTCAGTATTTCATCTTTTGAAAAAACGAAAACCATACCCTCATTGGTTTTGATCTGATAGCTGCCATTACTTAAATCATATAGTTTTCCGATTGCAACACTCCCGTTCTTAAGATAAAGGGTGTCGAGACCTGGCTGTGCATACAACAATGACCCGACTATGCTTGTAAGCAGTACATATGTCAGGAATCTTTTCATATTTACTTATATAGGTGGTACGATCTTATTTATTTTGTTAAATTTACTATTAATAACTGAGATATGAAATCAGAAGGAATCCTATTTTCTCTAATAACCTCGCTGCTGTTCCTCATCTTTGAAGGCTGCGACGAACCTGTTTACAAAATATATACCGGTAATGCACCTGTATACATGTCGTATTCGGAATTGCGATCCTCAGTGGCTGTAGATAACAGTGTGATGCTTGAGAACCCGGGGAAAGTCTATTTTACGGATGATTACATCTTTATCATTGAAGAACTTAAGGGAATTCATATTTATGAAAATAGCAATCCTTCTGAACCTGTTAAAAAGACTTTTGTAAAAATACCCGGTGTTGATGATGTAGCGGTTTCAGGGACCCGACTATATGCCAATAGTTATACAGATCTGGTTATTCTTGATATTCAAGATGTTGAAAATACAGTACTGCTAGGAAGAAGGGAGTCATTGTTTGCATATACCCTGCCATCAGTGGATAACAATCTTCCAAGGGCTTATTTCGACAAAACCAAAGGTATTGTAACCGGTTGGGAGGTTAAGACAATTAAGGAGAAAGAGAACGGATATGATTATTTCATCAATCATATTGATCAGGAAACTTTTAACAGAAAAATCAATCCGGCCGGTGCATCTTACGGTAAAAATGGCGATGGAACCGGTTCAGGAGGTACACTTCCTAGGTTTGTGATTTCAGGAAAGAATATGCTGGTATTTGGAGAATACTACTCGCAGGTCTATACTATCACGGATTTGTTAAATCCCTACACTTCAGGAACGGAGTTTTATGCCTATGAAGTAAGAACAATATCAGTTTCAGATGACAAATTGTTACTAGGGAGCACCTATGCAAGTTATTTTGCTGACTTGTCGTTGCCACTTTCATCCCAGTTACCCGGATATTTCTATATGGCCGTTTGTTGCAACCCTGTTATTGTATGTGACACACTGTTATTTCTCACCTCAAGGTCGGGAACCGATTGTAATAATGATTCAAATATACTGAGAGTAGTGGGTATTGGCGACATAAACAACCCGCATATTCTGAGTTCCTACACCATGTCAAATCCGCTCGGGTTGGCAAAAGTGGGAGAGATGCTGTTTGTATGTGACGGAACTGACGGACTAAGGATCTATGATGCATCAGATCCGCTGACTCTTAATGAGAATCTGTTAAAAACCTACCCCGGTATTTTGGCATATAATGCACTTATAATTAATGATATTCTTGTACTTTTTACAAATGATGCGATCTTTCAGTACGACTACTCCGATATTCAAAACCTTACACTTCTGAGTTCAATAATCACCGGGAAATAGCTTAAATTGTGTTCACGATCACACGCTTGCCCGCCGTAACGCAGTGAAGGTGGGATTACACGATCGCACGATTATTCCTTGTTTACAATCATTCTAAATTATGAACAATGACATTTGTAAGCTTTTTTAAGAAAGTATTGTTATTAAATTAACAGCGCCTTAAAAATGGGTTTTTTTACAGGTAAAAAATTGTTTAATTAATTAAAAATCAATAAGAAATGTATCAAGTAGGAGATCTTGTGAAGGAACTATCCGACAAGCATGGCCGCGACCGGAGCAGTCTTATGCCTATACTTCAGGGTATAGTTGACAAGCATAATTATCTGACCGATGAAGCTATGGTTGAAGTGGCCAAGGAACTGGATATTTCCGCTGCGGAGGTTTACGGAACAGCATCGTTTTATACTTTTCTCGATACCAGAGAGAGAGGGAAGTATGTTATAAGGGTCTGTAAAACAATAACATGTTCCATGAAGGGGAAGAACGAAATTTTGCAAACGCTTGAAGATATGCTCAAGATAAAAGTTGGTGAGACAACATCCGACAAGATGTTCAGCCTGCTTGAAACCAACTGTATAGGCTGGTGTCACAAAGCTCCTGCAATGCTCATCAATGAAATGCCTTACACCGAGCTTACATCTGAAAAGGTGGTTGAGATTATTAAAAGTTATATGACCAAGTAAACTCCGGACAATATTATGATAAACAAAGAATTAACCAAGGTAGATCTTATTTTCGAAAAGATCAGTGCTGAAGAAGTCCTCAGAAAAGCTTATGAAATGACCAGTGAGGAAATTATCCAACAAATTCTTGATTCGGGTCTGAAGGGCCGCGGAGGAGCAGGTTTTCCCACAGGTCTGAAATGGAAATACACGGCAGCTGAAAAAGATCCTGAAAAATATATCGTTTGCAATGCTGATGAAGGCGAACCCGGAACATTCAAGGATCGCGAGATCCTCGACATGGTGTCCTACAAAGTATACGGCGGAATGGCTATCGCAGCCAGTGCAATCGGAGCAAAAGAGGGCATAGTGTACCTCAGGGGTGAATATCGTTTCCTGCTGCCCAAACTCCTTGCCGAACTGGACACATTTCACAGGATGATAAAGGAAATAGGTTACGATTTCAGGATCCGTTATTGTCTGGGAAGCGGTGCCTATATATGCGGGGAGGAGAGTGCCCTGTTTGAATCTATTCAGGGGCTGAGGGGAGAACCAAGGAACAAACCTCCTTACCCGACCTCTTCCGGTGTCTTTTATAAACCGACTTCAATAAACAACGTTGAAACCCTCGTAACGGCAATGATGATCATTGATCACGGGCCGGAATTATACGCTAGTCTGGGGACCAAGGATTCAAGAGGATCGAAGGTATTCTCTGTTTCGGGCGACACTCCCACACCAGGGATATTTGAGCTGGAACTGGGGATGACGGTTCAGCAGTTCGTCAATGAGTTCGGCGATGGCGACACCAAAGCTGTTCAGGTAGGAGGAGCCTCCGGTTTCTGTGTTCCAAGGAAAAAATTTGCAGAGACGATAATCGGTTTCGAAGGCGTACCGACGGGAGGATCGATGAAACTCTTCAACAGTTCGCGTTCAATGTACAATGTCCTTCACAACTACCTCGAGTTTTTTGAGGAAGAATCATGTGGTCAGTGCACGCCATGCAGGGTAGGATGCCAGCAACTGCTTAAAGGTGTGGAGAAAGTGAAGAAGGGTGAGATGAAATCGACATACCTCAACGAACTGGTAAAACTTGCCGACACAATGAAGATAGCTTCCAAGTGCGGCCTTGGCCAGTCGGTGGGCAATGCCTTTAAATCGATAGTCGAGAATTTCAGAGAGGAGATCATTTACTAATAAAAATAAAAGACCAATTATGATCAATTTATTTATAAACGACCAGAAGGTTTCTGTAGAACAGGGAACTACCGTTCTGGCTGCAGCAAAAAAACTGAACATCACAATCCCGACCCTGTGTAACCATCCCGACCTGTGCGTGGCAGGTAACTGCAGGGTATGCGTGGTGGAGCAGGAAGG
>JAFGXX010000066.1 GCA_016936435.1 Bacteroidales bacterium | reverse complement strand
CTGTTGCGCTTTCCTTTTATAGGAAGAAAATAATGCATGATCCTCGGCCCCAGGTCACGTGCCGGGTTTATCGCATAGCCTGTGGGTCCTCCCAGTGCAAGACCGATACCGAGGACTACCAGGGCTACGGGCAGGGCATTAAGGGCTCCCAGGCCCACATCAGGTTGTGCCATGTAGAGGACTGCCAGTGCAAGCACATATGTTCCCACAATCTCTGTGATCACATTATACCAGTAGCTTCTTATATTCGGTATCGTACAGAAAACAGCCAGCTTGAAGTCAGGATCATCGGTGGCATCGAAGTGTTTCTTGTATGCCAGCCAGGCAAGACCTGAACCAAACATGGCTCCCAGGAGCTGGGCACTTATGTAAAGAGGCATCAGCGAGGCTGAAAATTTACCTGCGATAACCAGAGCCAGGGTAACTGCCGGATTGAGATGCGCCCCGCTGACGTCGGCTGCTATAAGCACACCTGTAAATACTCCCACAGCCCAGCCGAATGTTATCACTATCCATCCGCTGTTATTCCCTTTTGTTTTGCTCAGCAATACGTTTGCCACAACACCGCTTCCGAATACAAGTATCATCGCGGTTCCGAAAAACTCTGCAAGGAACTGGTTCATAAAATTATCATATTTAGGATTCTGTTATGGATTTTAGTGCTGGTGGTTTAACGTTTAAAGTTTAAAGTTTATGATTTAGAATCTCCCGTTTCTGCCCAATTCTCTGCTGCTTTCACGGCTCTTCGCCATCCTTCAACAAGTTTCTTAACTTCGGTGGTTTTTGCTGAAGGTTTAAATTTTCTGTCTGCCTTCCATTGTTTTCTTATCGCAGCAATGCCCTGCCAGTAACCTGTGGCAAGCCCTGCCAGGTAAGCAGCGCCCAGGGCTGTCGTTTCAGTAATGACAGGCCTTATAACATTTGTACTGAGCACATCGGACTGGAACTGCATCAGTCCGTTGTTTACCACGGCACCGCCATCGACACGAAGTTCCTTTATGTTGATCTTCGAATCCTGCTTCATGGCCTCCAGTACATCTAAAGTCTGAAAGGCGATACTGTCAAGAGCCGCCCTGGCTATATGTGCAGCTGTCGATCCGCGGGTAATGCCTGTTATAGTACCCCTGGCATGCTGGTTCCAGTAGGGTGCACCAAGACCGGCAAACGCCGGAACAAAAAACACACCTCCGCTGTCGCTGACTGCCGCGGCAAGTTTCTCGACATCAGCAGACTTCTTTATCACACCGAGGGAATCTCTCAGCCACTGGACCACAGCTCCTGCAATAAATATACTTCCCTCGAGGGCATAGGTAGTCTGATCACCTATTTTCCATGCAATTGTTGTAAGGAGGTTGTTCTTCGAGGCTATCGGTTTATCTCCTACATTCATCACCATAAAACATCCTGTCCCGTAGGTATTCTTAACCATTCCGGGTTCTGTACACATTTGTCCGAAGAGCGCAGCCTGCTGATCACCGGCTATACCAGCCAGGGGTATGGGCGCTGAGAACAGGTCTCCCGTATCGCCATATACTTCGCTTGAGGATCTGACCTCAGGAAGGATCTTTTCGGGTATGTTGAAAAGCTTCAGCAATTCATTGTCCCATTTCAGGGTGTTAATGTTGAAAAGCATCGTTCGTGAAGCATTTGTAACATCCGTCAGGTGGAGTCTTCCGCCGCTGAGGTTCCACAGAAGCCAGCTGTCGACGGTCCCGAAAGCCAGGTCCCCTTTTTCAGCCATCTGTCTGGCATCTTTAACATTATCCAGAATCCATCTTATCTTGGTGGCTGAAAAGTATGCGTCGATAATTAATCCTGTCTTCTTCCTGATCTTTGCCTGCAGTCCTTCCTTCTTCAGACTGTCGCAATATTCAGCGGTACGGCGGTCCTGCCAGACTATTGCCCTGTGCACAGGCTTACCAGTTTTACGGTTCCAGATAATGGTCGTTTCCCTCTGGTTTGTTATGCCGATGGCAGCTATGTCTTCGCCTTTCAGCGAAGCTTTTTTCATGGCTTTGCGGGCAACATCGAGCTGAGTGCTCCATATCTCTCCGGGATCGTGCTCCACCCATGAAGATTTTGGATAATACTGTCTGAATTCGGTCTGGGCTGATGCAACCGGAAGTCCGTCATAGTCGAATACTATTGCCCGGGAGCTTGTGGTTCCCTGATCGAGAGAAAGAATATACTTTTTCATAATTATTTATTTATTCCGGAATCCGGTGAATGCGGGTGATTTCATCGGCGCCACGCTTACCGGTACTCCTGGCAATCCTGTTTTGCTGTCTATTCTGAATACTGATATATTATCTGATCTCTGGTTCCCGCACAGCAGATATCTTCCTGAAGGGTCAATGCCAAAATTACGGGGCCAGTCACCGCCGCAATCCGTTCTGCCGGCCAGGGCAAGCAATCCTTCATCATCAACATTATAGGTGACAATGGTATTTTCTCCTCTGTTTGAACCATACAGATATTTCCCGTCCTTACCCAGGAGTATTTCAGCGCAGTTGTTCCTGCCTGAGAAGTTTTCATCCAGTGTTGAAACAGTCTGTAGTAAAGATTCAGGTAAACCACTTTCACTGATGCTGAAAACCATTATCGAGGATCCCGGTTCATTAATCACGTACATCCTTGATCCTTCGCTGTTAAAAACAAAATGGCGGGGTCCTGAACCTGCAGGCAGATCTACTGTAGCTCCTGGCACGGGAATGAGTTTGCCTTCAGCCCGATCAAGATCATATACCAATAGCCTGTCGAGGCCAAGGTCAGTAAGATAAATATGTTTCGATGAAGGATCATGTGAAATCATGTGCGGATGCGAAACATTTTCACCCTCCGCTTCGTATAATATAGTATGGGTGATTCTCTCCGGCATGCCATTTTCAGAAAGTTTTACAACAGCAACAGAACCACTTGAATAACTTGCAACAAGGAGAAACATTTCATCAGCTGTCAATGAGAAATGACAGGGTCCCCCGTATGGAACAGCTATTTCATTTTTCTTTTTTACAGCACTGGTCTCCGGATCATATTCCAGAACCGTTATGCCTCCGGAACTGTCGCCATCAAAATCATTAACTTCATTTAGTGCATATATCAGATCGTGCCTGTTGGAGAAGCATATCCACGCAGGAGAAGGCCCGGCATCAATTTGTGACAGGAGGCGTAGTTTACCTGTATTTTCGTTGAGTCTGAACAGAGACATGCCTTTTTCCGTTCCCTCAGTAAATCCGCCGGTGAAGACATCAATTTCATGCCTGCATCCTGATAAGAGAAAAGCAAGTATCAGGACAGACAAGCTTATAAGGTTTCTTTTCATCAGCGGAATACTTATTTCGTATTCTTTCCTGCCATGGAATCGAGTTCCTCCAGTTTAAACCTTACGGACAAAATGTAGGGTTCATGGTTTTTTTCCCAGTGACCATAGGTCGTGGTTACGAAAGTCCCGTCGGGCAGAAGCTCAACACCAGGGTAACAGCAATCCCAGTTACGCATATTATCCTTAAATCTGATCCGGTATTGTCCTTTTCTGCCTTTAACAAGATCCTTCCATGTTCCTACCCACCCTACCCAGTCGCCTTCCGTAGGGCTCCCCTGGCATGTTTCTGCTGCCAGCCTGCTGAAGTTTTCCTCCTTTTTCTCCTGAGCTGTTTTTACCAGATCAGGACGTGCCGTAACAGGACTTACATCCCTGAAAACAACCAGCAGTCGACCGTCAGGAGCATATTTCAGGACATGCCTGTCGCCTGTGAGTTCATTTGGGAGAGGTTTTGGCTCACTCCATGTCTTCCCTTCATCCCTTGAAAAAATGATCTGTGAATTGGCGGTCCTTGAGTTTTCCCTGAGGAGAACAGCTATTATTTTTCCGTTTGGAGAGCGTACAGCTCCTGGTTCACACAGGTTCATATCCCTTCGGGAGAGTATCTCCACGGGAGGCGACCACGTAAGACCGCCGTCATAAGATAATGATTTATAGAGGGTGAAAAGTCTCTGTTTATTTGTTTTTTGATCTTCAGAGAACAACTTTTGCCCGTCTTCGGTCATAAAACGGAGGTCGTCGTGGAATAATGCCATATAGTGACCAGAGCCTGTTCTTAGAGGGACAATTGAAGCCATGACAACTATTCCGCCCCAGTTTCCGACAGGTTTCAGCTCACTCCAGGTAGTTCCGTCATCTTCCGAAAAGGCTATCCTTGCAGGATACAGGCCTGAAAAAACAATAAGTCTTTTCTTTCCGTCAGGACCGCTGACACGGTACAAAGTAGGAACCTCCTGCGAGCCAGCCCAGCTTTCCGGTACCGGTATACGGTCGCTCCACGTAAGTCCGCCGTCGTTGCTCCTTTTATATATTATGGCTCCGCGGCCGTGACCCTTTGGATATACTGCCAGGATGGTTCGCTTATCTTCCAGCAGCACCGTTGT
>JAFGXX010000065.1 GCA_016936435.1 Bacteroidales bacterium | reverse complement strand
GTATAGGCTGCAGCAGCACCGATGAAACAAACCCTTTTAAGCTGTGTAGGATCGCATTTGTTTGCAAGGTCTTCCGAAGTATGATAAAAAAGATCAGGCCAGGTTATCATCATTATCCCCGGAACCCGGACACCCCAGTCGTTGAAGACTTCATGATCGGAGGAGCCGTAGTGGTCGTCGATCGAATAGTAAAAAGGATCGTCGGTACCTGTCATTGCAACTATTCTCCTCGCGAAGCCTCCTCTCCCCGACACTGCCAGTCCGGCCCTGTTGCCCAGACCGACATATTCATAGTAATTCTCCATGACATCATTCAGGTAATGTGGATTTCCATAGGTTGTCCTGTGCATGCAGAGGAAGGAATTGTTGCTTTTCAGATGCAAACCCACCATGTCGAGATTTATGTTGCAGAGGGTCTTTTTCATAAGCTCTTTGTTCTCGAGCACCCACGGACCAGTACCCGAGAACTCAGGTACCCAGAGAAACCTGATACTCCTCCCGGGTTTTTCTATCCTGCCTTCCGAGATCATGGTGTTCAGCATCCTGGCTATTTCGAGTATCGCAGCACTTCCGGAAATATTATCATTGGCACCCATTTTTACAAGTCCTTCGAAGATGTGAGCAGAAAATATCACCTCGCCAGCAGAAGGATCGGTTCCTGGAATCACGCACGTGGTAACTTCAAGATTATAGTCCAGATTCTGAACTTCCACTACGGCATGGACTTTTATTTTCTCTCCCCTCATCAGTCTGTCGCGCAGCAGCATGCCTTCCCTGGGTGGCAGGAAGAACCCGAATTTTGCACCGGAGTCGCCTCCTCTCCGGCTGCCGATACCTGTTATCGGTATGGCCAGGGGAGCTTCGACGGGCCTGGGTGAATTAAAAGATATCACTCCTGCAGCTCCTTTTGCTACAGCCAGGGAATGTACTGTTGAAATGCTTCCCGACGAAACGGCAATTTTACCATCAAGGTCTGCCTTTTCGATATCCTGCTGGCGTCCTTCGCCTACCCATACCAGTTCGGCGGTGACATCAGCATTAGTGCTTCCTGAGGCCAGTACGGCAGGCAGGTCGGTATAGTCGGCAATTTTTGAATGTCCCGGACTTATTTCCCAGAGGGTGGCTTTCACACCGTCCCATGTTTTACCACCCGGGTAAAGCGATACCTTAGCCCCTTCTATACCATATTCTTTCAGTTTGTCGAGAACATATTGAGTTTCAAAGAAATATCCGCTGTATTCGCTGGCAGGTCTGTCGTGGATATATGCCGCCATCTCGATTATATGGTTCATGGCGCGTTCACCTGATGCTTCGCCTGTCATTTCAGCTATGATTTTTTCAGGAAGAAGGGTCCTGGATACGGAATTCTGACCGGAACCTGTTGTGGAAACAAGAAGTGATAACAGAACGGAATAAACAATTGCTTTTGCTTTCATAAAAAGTTAATCTTGAAGTTTAAAACCGGATAAAGGTATTAAAAAGGCTGAATGGGTTATCGGGCCCAGGTCATTTTTTACAATCTCAATCCCATAACCATAACATCATCAATCTGTTGATTGTCGCCTCTCCAGTCGGAAAAGGCTTTTTCGAGTTCCTTCTTTTGTTCATCCACCGGCAGATTGTGTATCGCTATAATGAGTTCCTTAAGCCTCGAATACATGAATTTCTTGTTGTTGGGCCCTCCGAACTGATCTGCATAACCATCTGATAACATATATATTATATCTCCCGGTTCGGAAGGGATAATATTTGTGGTAAAGCTGATATCCGATTTATCGAATATGCCTATCGGCATCCTGTCGCCACGGTATTCTTTCAACTCGCCGTCACGGACCAGGTATAGGCTGTTATATGCACCCGAATACTGAATAGTTTTATCCTTTTCATCAATTACACACAGGGCGATATCCATTCCGTCCTTTGTCTCTTCCCTTTTGCCAGACTGCCGGAGTGCACGTTGAATTTCATTCCGCAGTTCGTCAAGGATCTTTCCTGATACGGTTATTCCCCGCGAATTAACTATTTCTTCGAGGAATGATATTCCCAGCATGCTCATAAGCGCTCCTGGGACACCGTGTCCCGTGCAGTCGGCAGCTACGGCAACAAGTTTTCCTTGTGTCTCTGAAAACCAGTAGAAGTCACCGCTCACGATATCTTTCGGAAGATAGAGAAGAGCCAGCTTTCCTTCCAGTTGTGGTATTTCTGAGAGGTCCGGCAAAATTGCCCTCTGTATCCGGCTCGCGTAATTTATGCTGGCTGTAATTTCGCGGTTATTTTCTTCGATTATGTCGTAAGCTTTTTTCAGTTCGACATGTTTCAGGCGAAATATCTCCTTCTCCTGTTCGGATTTTTCAACTGCGTGGGCAACTTCGATATTGCTAAGGCGGCTTTGTATCTCACTGCTGTGAAGTGCTTCTTTCGATTTCAGGAACTCCTTAAAGCTTTTGAGAGCCTTGACGGGAATGTTGAACAGTTCGTAGTGGGCTGCCAGGGCGGAATGAGCTTCCGTGATGAGCGACAGTGAATTAAGCTCCAAAGCCATCTTTAGTGATTGTGTCAGTCTTTCTTCGGCTATTGTGCTTTCGCCCATCAGGCTGTAAACCCTGCCGGCACCCATCATGCACTGGGTGGAACAGCGTTTGTCTCCACCCTGCATGCCCAGTTCATAGTTATCGAGAGCTTCAGGGTATTTTTTCATCTCCTCAAACGTACTGGCAATGCCCAGGTGAGTCCAGGGTATAGCTGAGGTTTGCCTGTTTCTTTTCCGGATCTCCAGGCTGCGAAGGTAATATTCAAGGGATTCCGTGTAGTTTTTTGTCTGACGGTATACCATCCCGATCCTGTTATAGGATGATGCCACGGCGTTTTCGTCACCCATTTCCTCCCTGATCTTCAATCCCTTATTGAAAAATTCAAGGGCTTTCCTGAAATTACAAAGTCGTGAATAGATGAGCCCCATCTGGCTGCAGGCTTCCCCTTCGGATTCGCGATCACCGATCCTTACAGAGGCTTTATAGGCTTCGAGCCAGAGATGGAGGGTTTTCTCATAGTTGCCAAAACTTTCGAAGATGTTGCCTTTAAGAAGAAGGGCGTTTACATAACCTTTTTCATGCCGGTTGTTCTCAAACCATTGGAAGGCTTCCGAAAGATGTCTCAGAGCGCTGTCATTATCTGACTGAAGAAAATTTGCAGCGGCCAGATTAAGGTGAGCGTATGCCAGCCCTCTCAGGTAATCACTTTTCTGAGCCGCGGAAGCAATTTTCTTTGCTTCTTCGACTACCAGAGCGGGATTGTTGAAACGGAGACTCCAGAGTGTCTGGTTCTCATAATCGATCCGGGAATTTTGTTTTTGAGATTTGCTCATTGTATGCTACAATTGAGTAAATATATTAATAATCAATTAGATTTCAAAAGAAGCTGATAATCAATATGATATTAATACATTAAGCGACTTTATGGTAAAGATTGTAAATCACAGATGGGGTCAGGGTACGCATAAAGTAATCCACGGTACAATCAAGAGGCTACAAAGAAATAATTGCGTATTGTTATTGATTGTTATAACTTTAATTGCATAAACAAACAGTAATGATTAATAATGGGAGTGAAGAAATAAAAGGTTCGCACCGGGTCAAATTATTCAGAGGACTTAAATATTCAGCTCTTGGATTGTTTGCATTGTTGTTAATCCAGATTTTTATACCTGTTATAATTCCGGATATTGTTATCGGCTTAACCTTATTATTTTTATTTATTAATATCCTGGTCCTAGGCCTCCTGTTTCTAAAACCACGTGATTGGGGACTGATTTTTATTGTGATTGTGCTTATCGGGCTGTTTTTCAGAAGTATGAGATGGCCATTGGCAGGTGTATTGCTTACAATAGGATTTGCAGGTCTGGGTATTTTTTCATTATTCAATGCAAGGCTATTTATATTAAGATTCAGGAATAACAAATTTCTGAGTTATATAGGATTTTCATTCAGTATTATTCTTTCAATTACTTCCTTAGGGTTGTTATTTAAAAATATGCACTGGCCTTTAGCCGGTTTGTTATCATCCATAGGACTGGGCCTTTTTATCCCATATCTATTTGCATTTGTCTTCACACTTCCCGCTTCAGATTATATTAACTGGACCAGTGAAGAACGGAAAGTTTTCTTCAGTGCAATCATTATTCCGACAACATTCGTTTTTCTCATAGCACTTCTGATGTTTGTTCTTCCGGAGTTCTGGAATAACATAATGCGGTTGCCGATTCAACCATTTGAAATGTATGATTTTGAATTGATTGATAAACCGGGATTAATTCATAAATAGTCGTACCATTTTGTTAACAATTTATTGGCGATCATCGAAATTGAATCGACATCAATAAACCATCCTTTAAGGTACCGGCCGCAGACAGAGTAAAGGTACTTCCCGTCAGGTGAAAAGAAGGGCATACTTCCTTCTGTCAGCAACATGGTATAGTTATTTATAAGGTTATAATCCGACTTTCCGTAAAGATCCCAAGAAAGCAGTCTGTTAATATTTCCTGAAGTGGTAATAAAGAACTGATTATCGGGAGAACAGTCTACATAATCAAATTCCTTTATTTCCCCGTTGTTAATAATATGGTAGTATTTATCAACATAAACAGCACCCATGAAATAGTCATCTGGTACTGAGTTGGTGTGAGATGATCTGAATATTATGACGTTGCCTGTTCTGTTAAATCTGGCATGAACCGGGAACCCAAGGTTTACATTATTACTGAAATCTCCGGTAATATCCCCGCTGACAAGCCAGGCCAGTACACCGTTAATACTTGTTATCCTTAAAAAATTGTCGGCAGAGGCTGACAAGGCGTACTTACCGTCAGGGGAAAGATGAACACTCCTGATAGTGTCGACAGGAAGGCTGAGCCGGTTAAATAAAGAATAATTACTATTTCCCTTGTTGAAGTACCATATCCCTATTGTACTGTCTGATCCGGCTGTGGCTATAAAGTTATCGTCTGCAGATATATCAACGGCATTTATACTACCACTATGGATACTGAATGTCTGCAGGGTATCTCCGTTTATGTTCAGCAGCTCGGCATCATTTTCATCTGCAATCACCAGTAAACTGTTTTCCTGAGTGAAGCTGAAGATTTGCCATTTATTAGCAGGGTTATAGCGGATTTTACGAGTGAAATTCAGATGTCCCAGGTTGTCCCATACCATTATCAGGCTATCCTGGCTGACAGCAGCAAGGTATTTGCCATCATTACTCATAAGGATGGAAATAACAGGTGATTTTCCTGAAGGGAATCGTTTGAACAGGGTACCGTCGGATTTCCAGATATAAACTGAATCCTTTGTATACGCATAGATAAATCTGCCGTTGTAGGAACATGAGGCATATTCAATATTTGAATCGCATTCTTCAGATTTGATCAGGTACTTGTTTTGAAGTGCCAGCAGGGTTAAATCATTTCCCGGTTCTTCAAGGCATGCATAAAATGCTTTAAGCAGTGCTTCTCTGGCCTCCACAGTTTTTTTTATGTTCCAGGCACCTGCTGCAAGGCATATTCTGTCAATCGGTCTACTGAACTGGCTTACAGATTCCTTGGCAAGTATAATTGATTGAGAGATCCGCGACCTTTTTATAAGGGTATATCCAATAGTCGAAAGCAGGATCAGGAAAGCTACTGCTGAGATAAAAATCAGTCTCTTGAAGACTTTTTTTCTCTTTTCACTGAATTTTTTGCTCCTGCTTATAAAATCTTCCATTTCAGGAGCCATATTCATCAGGGAGTCTTTTCCTGAAATAAAATCAAGATCGTCGTTGCTTAGCAGGATACCGCGTCTTTGCCATGTAAGGAAAGAATTTTCAATAAATTGTTTTATTTCCAGCAGCTCTTTCTCGGCATTTGAGAATTTATCATAAACCTTTTCTGCAAGCGCATCATGTCTCAGTTCGTACCGGTCATGGTAGTCCTTGTCCCTCAATACCCTGAGCCTCACAAATGACTGTATCATCTCCTGAAGATTTCCTGCGGGCATTTTCTTACCGAAGGACCGAATATTTTCAAATACTTCCTGTTCGCTGGCCGGCCGTTTTGTCCCTTTTCCTGAAACAAATGCTTTCAGGACCGTCATTGCCAGTTCAGGGTCCTCCATAAGTGATATCTGTTCATCAAGGAAATTTCCGAGAAGGTCGGAAACATTACCGGCTTTGGATAGGAGGTGGAGGGTGAAGGCGTTCGCCCCTGCCTCCGG
>JAFGXX010000064.1 GCA_016936435.1 Bacteroidales bacterium | reverse complement strand
GGGAGAATGTTCCGGTCTGTTTGTCATAGCGACCCTGTTTCTGTATCCAAGCAGTTCATTGACAGCGATTGTATGATTGAGGGCCGGCCAGCGTGCAGGTGTATCTTCCGACCCTCCTGATACAAGGAAGGGCCTGGGGGCCATCAGTGCATGAAGCTCGTGAAGGTCGTGGCCTTCACTTATAAGCATGGGATATGCTCCCTTCGCATCATCAACGAGCCCTGTCCTGCGCCAGGTGTTTCCCCAGGGCGGCGGATAATAACCCAGGTACCATGGTTCCCAGTAATTAACGTTTGGACGTGTTTCATCAAATACAATACCCGGGTCAGACCATACTGCACAGGCAAACCTGTCAAAGAGGCAGGAAGCGAACATAGCCCATTTGCCACCATAGGAATGACCAACTATCCCTATACGTTTTTCATCTATCCCCTTATACCCGGCTAGAAGATACCAGGCATTCGCGGCAGCATAAGCCAGAACAGACAGAGGCTGGATCTCCGAATCTTTTATGTCGGGATAATATAAAGAAAAAGTCCTTGATTCAGTTGTTTCTGATGTTCCAAGCGAAAGAGTGATGAATCCCCTGAGGGCCAGATGCAGGGCAAAATCACGGTAGGGACTCTTCCCCTTTCCGATGGCAGTCTCCGGTTCATAATATACTGTTATAACTGCTGGTCTTTTCCCCTTGCCATGAGGAATAAGCAGGTAGCCTTCCGTATACACACCGGGAAGCCAGAGAAAGCGTATTTTGTGTTGTGTAATGCCTTCATTAACTGATGTTTCCAGTATCTCCATTTCCTGATCACGGATAAACGGAGGCCATTCACCCATCACATGATGCCAGTAAGATTGAATTTCCTTCCTTCTTTTTTTCCATTCGCCAGGGGTGCTTACAGTCGTACCGTCATTCATGATCAGCGGAGACTTTAAATCACCGAATTCATTACGGTATTCCTGCGGTGGAGAAAAAAACTGAGAGATTGCCTTTCCCCTTTGAGTAGCAGAATAATTCTGACGGGCAACCTGCTGGCTCTTTAAGGCTGGTGATATTCCGTAAAATATTACCAGAAGCATTACTATTATTTTGGATTCTGCCTTGATCGTTATCATGACATAAAAATAAAAAATAGTAATTTCTTTCTCATTATAAATTGCATTAATCATCAGCCAATCGACAAACCCCCTGATAAAGGTACAATATGGGTTACCTTTTTCAGACTTGCCGGTATTAATCTTATGTCCGCTTAAAAATTGCCTGCAAAAATTACATGAAGTAAGGAAGTGTCAGTCTGTATCCTACAGTCTTCTGAACGATTTACTGAACAGGATAATTACAGCAATAATTTCTAATCTTCCCATTATCATAATAAAACCAAGAATTATTTTACTTATATCCGGAAGACCTGAATAACTACTCATAGGACCAACAGTACCCAATCCCGGACCTATACCTGCCAAACAAGCAGCAACAGAGCTTGAGGATGTAATTATGTCGGACCCGAAAAATGTAAGTAATATTGTTCCCATCATAAAAACAAAAATATATAGAAGAACAAATGAAATAATAGAAGTATTTGTTTTTTCATCTATGCTTTTACCGTTCAATTTTATAACTGATATATAATTAGGATGATTAAGCCTCGTAAATGAGTTTTTAACATTCTTAAGAACGATCAGATGTCTGGCAATTTTTATTCCCCCACTTGTTGACCCTGTGCTCCCGCCTGAGAACATTAAAAGAAATATTAATGTCACTCCGGCTGATGGCCACAGGACAAAATCTGAATTTGCAAATCCGGTACAGGTAATTATCGAAACAACATTGAAAAATCCCTCTCTGAAAGCCAGTTCAAGAGGTTTTATGGTATGAAAATATAGAATCGTTCCGGCTAATACTCCGGCTACCAGGATTACTATCAGGTATAATCTTAATTCTTCATTATGCCTTACCTTTCTGAAATTGAATTTTACCAGATAATAATATACAACCTGGCTTGTGCCAGCAAGTACCATAAAAATCATTACTATATACTGGCTGTAAGGTGCAAAATGCATCATACCCGTGTTCTTCGTTGAAAACCCTCCGGTTGCGACTGTACCAAACGCATGGCATATACTTTCAAAAAGATTCATGTCACCGGGAACAAGTAATCCTGTTTGAAGGATTGTAAGACCAAGGTATATTATTAAAATTCTGTAGACTACTCCCTTTGCTTTGGGGTGAAATTTTTCCTTCATCGATGATTCAAGGCTAAATAGCTGGTAACCTGCAACTTTAAGTGATGGAAGTATTAATATAACGAGCAAAATGATACCGATCCCCCCTATCCAATGCGTCAGACTCCTGTAAAAAAGTATAGAATATGGAAGGCTTTCAACATCCGATAAAATTGAGGCACCGGTTGTAGTATAACCTGAGGCAGACTCGAAAAAAGCATTTATAAATGAAGGTATCGTATTGCTGAAAAGATATGGCAAGGTGCCAAAAACAGAAAGAAGCAGCCATGCAAGAGTAACTATCAGGAAAGTATCCCTGCCAGTTATTTCATTAATATCAACACTGCGGCTGGCAAAACGAAATACAAGAAAAAAGAATCCTGTTATTATCGATGAAAGTATAAAAGGTGAAAAAGATTCTTTATAAAAAAATGCCACAGGCAGACAGGTGAGAAAGAAAATTGCTTCTATTAAAAGAATTGTGGCTAATAGTCTTATTATAATGGCGGGGTTGATTAATCTCATTTACCTTGTTGGAAATTGGGGCGCGGCAAATTTGATTAAGAATTTATAATGGAAAGATAAAGAATCTGATAAATGGCATAAAGATTTTATAAAGAGAGCATGCCTGAACATTGGATAGCATCAATCAGTATCTGGATCCTGAGATGCAAATAATCCACATAAGGAATTCCTCAATTTCAGTTGCCAAACCTGTAGCCAATTCCTGATTCTGTTACCAGGAGAGAAGGAGAAGCCGGATTGTCTTCTATTTTTTTTCTTAGTTGAGCTACAAAGACTCTGAGATACTGTGTCTGTTCATGGTATCCATAGCCCCATATTTCCTTCAGAATAACCTGATGGGTTAATACGCGGCTGTTATTTTTTGCCAGAAGAGCCAGAAGTGAGAATTCTGTTGCAGTAAGTTTAATGATTTCTCCATTCTTCCTTACCACATGATTAATCATATCAATTGAGAGGGATCCAAAATTTAAGAGGGGACTCTCCTCCTTTTCCTGGCTGTTTCTTATGGCAGCTCTTATTCTGGCTATCAATTCACCGCTTCTGAAAGGTTTAGTGAGAAAATCATTAGCTCCGTTTTCAAGAGCCTGAATGATCTCTTCTTCAGATTTTCTTACCGAAAGCACAATAAGCGGCTTTTTATACCATTCCCTTAACTTGATTATCAATTCCTGCCCATCTATATCCGGCAATCCAAGGTCGAGTAATATCAACGAAGGATGAAATGTCGCAGCTGCAACAAGACCCTCTTTTCCGTCACAAGCAAAATATGTTTTGTAATTCTGGGAATCCAGCGTAATCCCTAAAAGACGCCGTATCTGAATCTCATCATCAATTACAAGTATAATATCTTTTTCAGTCATTATTCCACATTTAGTTGTTCCAGACTCATAATATCAGTCGGTAAACTTATAGTAAATTCAGCACCACCTCCATTCCTGTTTCTCACCTTCACTGTGCCTTTGTGAGATTCTATAATACCTTTTACTATAGATAATCCCAATCCCAGGCCACCTGCCTTTGATTCCTTCACTCTGAAAAACTTATCAAACACCTTCGGAATTGCATCTTCAGGAAAGCCTGTTCCGTTATCAGACAGTTTAAATAATAAATTGCCGTTTTCATATAAAACTTCAAACCTTATTTCGGACGATATCGGTGCATACTGACACGAATTAAGAATAAGATTATACAACACCTGTTCCATAAGAACAAAATCCAATCTGACGAGGGGTAAATCATCAGGGATTTTTTTTATAAATACATAATTGACAAGTTCCTCCCTTAAATTATTAGTGACCTTGTTAATAAGATCATTTATATCACACCAGTCGGGGTGTAAAGAAATTTTCCCACTCTCCAGTCGAGACATATTTAACAAATTCTCTATCAAGTGATTAAGTCTTTCAGAGGCTTTAAAGATCTCATTATATAAATCCATTTTATTTTTAAGAGACGTTCTGGATGTTAGTAATGTATCCGAAGCTCCCATAATTGTAGCTAAAGGAATTCTGAATTCATGAGATATAAGATTAAATAATGTTTTATACAATTTATCTGATTCAGCCAGAATTCTTGCTTTAATTGCCAATTCACCCAGAAATTCGCGCTCAAGTGCATTGGAAATCTGCGTGAAATATGTTGTCCAGAAGGTGTCCTTCTTCCTGAATTCCAGATTTTCCATGTTAAATACTATCACACCAGGATTTAACCTTATTCCTGTAAGCGGATAATATATCATATCTGACTCAGAAGCATTGTTCTTAGCCTTGCAATCTTTTTCAGATTTATCAAAAACCTCTGATGCAAGATCATAATCAAGATGAACTTCAGAGTTAATATTCTCTTCCTCAGGTGGCTTTATCAATTTATTGTTCCCATCCTGCAGAATGAAATGGAGATTACCAGCAAAATGTTTTTTAAAGACCTCTCTTGCCACTTTTTGTACCCTTTCAATACCACTTACTTTCGAAAGCTCGCCTGTAAGCTGAAAAAGAGCATTGGTCTGATCTTCTCTTTCCCTGACCAATATTTCTTTTCTACGTACCCGGTTTGTTAAAACTCCGTTCAGCAGGGCTATAATAAAAAAGGATCCGAACATCAGTTTGTCTTCGGTCGCAGCAATATTAAAGGTATGGTAAGGAGGTATGAAGAAAAAATTCCAGACAACCGCACTTAAGGTAGAAGCCAGTAAAACAGGTCCGATTCCCAAAAAAACTGCCAGTAGGGCGACAACAAAAAATAATATAAATGAAATTATGTGGTAACTTTGGGGACTAGAAAGAGGAATACATACAATTGTAGTGAAACTGATTACAACGACGACCAACAAATATTGATATAATTGTGAATCAAGGCCGAGCTTCAGTAAAGCTTTTTTCTTTTTCAATGCAATTATTTGATAATGATCACAAATTTAAACCAAAATTGTGTAAAACCTGGCTCCCGTCAATCAGATAAACTAAATCATTTATACATATATTCATGGCTTTATGAGAACAATAAAGAGTTTCCGGAGAAAATTTTTATTTCCAGTCATTTTATTTATCTGTAACATTTCTGCCTATTCTCAAAACGCCGAAGATCTTTTCGTCAGAACCGGACCCGAAATAGTATGGCTGGGGGTCGATTTCACGCAGGTTAAGCTATACGGTGACCATGGAACAGTCGGGCAGGATGAACTAATACCGCTTTTCGATGCAATAAACAGGCTTATTATAACTGAAAGAGAAAAATACAACCTCGCGGATGCACTCCGCCGCGATGATATCCCCTTCAACCTTGAGATGGTCACAAAGCTCAATTCAGGGATCAACCCGGGCAGTTTGTTTCCCCTTTCCAGTGCCGAAGAAAAGAGCAGGCTTGATGAAGATGCCATCTCTGTTCTGGTGAAACAATATGACGTACCAGATTCAGAAGGCATAGGGCTTATTTTTTTCATGGAGTCAATAGATAAGACCACGGAGAGAGGAACAATGTGGGTGACTTTCTTCAGACTGGCCGACAGAAATCTCCTTTTCACTGAAAAGTTGTCGGGGACAGCAGGCGGCTTCGGCTTTCGTAACCACTGGGCAAGGACAGTCTATGAAGTGATCAGCCAGATCAGGGACGAAAGGTTTGCCCGGTGGAGGACAAGGTATACAAGGTTGGGGCTGAAATAATCGCTTCCCGGGAAAATTCCAGGTTCATCATATGCTATCCGTTGATTCAAAACAGCAGTTGGTTGATTTACCATTGCCCGGCTTCCTTTAATAGTATAATTTCGGTATAAAGATTTTGGAAAGATCATTTGGACAAAAAAGGACAAGGACAGTAAACAGAATTTTGAACATTAACCATTAATTTTTTTAGCCATGAAAAAGATTTTTTTAACGACAGTACTTATCGCAGCAGCATGTACTGTGACTTTCGGACAGAAAGTCGTTGCAAAAGGTCAGACCTTTTCAGCACTGGGAAATTACAGGATCCAGGCAACAGAAACACCCGTTCCTCTTAAGGGAGCCGAATGCAAAGCCTACACGATCAGCTATGAGAACACGCCTATGGAAGTAAAGGTAGTTGTATCAAAAGACCGTAAATGCAAGAAATTCGTTGTTCTCTCCGACAAACTTTCTGTTCAGTATGTCTGTAACGATGTTTATTTCGGAGTGGAAAGACTTGACAAATCATTTGAGAAAGAAGGATTAAGAACAACTGACGAGAATCTTGACAGGTCGGAATACTTTCATCAGAAGGTTCTCGGACCCGGGCAGCAGAGTGATATTGAATCCACAAGGATGATAGCTGCCTACTTCCCTTTTCTGCTCAACACGAATACCACTATGGTGGCAGAAAAGTAGCAATGTAGTCAGGATCAGTCTATCAGGAGGCCGCCTTTGAGCGGCTTCTTTTTTTACCCTCTGAAACGGGACATGTGAACTATAAAAAGATCCTTTCTGTTTCTTGAAACAGGGATCTGCTCTCCGTCCTGCATTTCTATGTATCCTCCCTCTTTTCTCACAAACTTCCTGACATATTTAAGATTAATGAGATGGGAATTGTGCGAACGGAAGAAGTTACGGTCACCGAGAAGATCCTGGAACTCTTTGAGATTCTTTGATACAAGTATCTTCCTTCCTCCTGTAAGGTAAAACCAGGAATAGCTTCTGTCGGCTTCAATCCTTATTATTTCCCTCGGGTTAAGGTATTCCATTCCGTCGGCTGTTGGTATTGCCAGACGACTGGGAACCGGTGACCTGAGGTTTTCCATCAGCACCCTGAAATTATCATTCATCTGAACAGGTGATTCTGAACGCTTCTGTATCACCTTGTTTACAGCTTCAATGAACTCAGTTATATTCAGAGGTTTGAGAATATAATCCACTGCACTGAACTTAATAGCTTTGATTGCATAATGGTTAAAAGCTGTTATAAAAATCACATCAAATTCCTTATCGGGGAAATGTGCCAGAAGATCGAAACCGGTACCATTGGGCATTTCAACATCAAGAAACACCAGGTCAGGTTTTATTTCCCTTATTCTGTTTATTCCCTCTGTCATATTATAAGCTTTACCTGCCACTTCGAGTCCGGGGCAATATTCACCGATTACAGAATTGATGAAATCAACTGCATTGGGTTCGTCATCAACAATAAGTGCTTTTAGCTTTCTGGTCATGTCATTATGGGAATATGTAATTCAACACGTGTTCCAACTCCTTCTCCCTTTTCATTTTTGAGGTCGGTAAATATTGTTTCCAGACTGGTACCATACAAAGCATTCACTATATCGAGTCTGGAGGATGTTATCCGTGTTCCCAGTGAATTATGGTTTGTCTCAATCTTCTTCTTCCTTTCTGATGCAGCTTCGCGTCCTATTCCGTTATCTTCAATAATACAAAGTATATGGTCTGGTTTGAGTTTAAGATCTATACTCACATAACCCTTTCCTTCGAGGGGAATCAGTCCATGACAGATTGAATTTTCGACATAGGGTTGTATAAGCATGGTGGGAATCTTATACATTAGTGGATCTATTTCCTCATCCACGCTGATCCTGTACTCAAATTTGTCCTTAAATCTCAGGCATTCGAGATCAAGGTACAGTTTCAGGGCATCAAGTTCATCCTGAAGCGGGACTGAAGTATGCTGGGAATTATCCAGGACCTTGCGCATGAGACTTGAAAACTTGGTAAGATAGGTATTGGTAGCCAGTTTATCATGTTGATACATATAGTACTGTATCGAGTTGAGCGTGTTAAAAATAAAATGCGGATTCATTTGCTGACGAAGGTTCGCCTGTGTTATCTCCGAGATTTTGTGGTTCATTTCACTTATCCGTCTCATCGCATTGATCCTTGAGCTCCTTAAAATGAGCAAGCCAATAATAAAAAGCCCGGCGATCAGGACTGAAAATGCGGCAATCAGAATCCTGTTATTTTTAAGTCTTAATGAGAGAAGCGCAATTTCCTTGTTATGGGCATCAGCATCGTATCTTATTCTCGCTTCGGACAGTCCGAGTATATTTTCTCTGGTCAGGACTGAGTCGCTGAATTGTTTATGGAGCACAAAGGTTTTAAATGCCTTTGAAGTATCACTTTTCGACAGATATAGATCAGTTATATCTTTATAGACCCAGGAAAGAGAGTACCAGTCATCAATCATTTCTGCCTGCTGAAGGGATTTTTCATAGAACTGCAAAGCTCTTTGGGTATCGCCTTTGTCGCGGTAAATAGTACCAATATTACCGTAAGCATTTGTTGATACCCCCAGATGATTGTCAGGCAGACTTAAATTCAATGACTTCTTATAGTAGAACAAAGCGGAATCAAGCATTTTTTCGCTATAGAATCTCCAACCAAGATTGGCCATTGCATGCGATGAATAATATGTATTGCCTAAAGAAAGTGACAGGTTTATACATTTTCTGAGCACCGAATCAGCAGGTCTGAAATCCCTGAGGCCATCATCAACCAGGTAAGTGCCCAGTCGGAGAAGGCCCGAAACAGCTGTCAGAGTATCATTTTCTTTTAATGAAACATCTATCATTTTTTCAAGGTTGCGGGAGAAGGCCTTCAAATCCCCTACACCATTAAATACCTGGGCCTGTCCGTCATAGCTTTTCTGCCTGATCCCTTTAAGGTTCATTGCATCGGCAAGTGCAATGCTCTTATTGTAATAGTCTATGCTCTTCTGAAAAAAACCGGTTCTCTGGTAATATCTTCCCAGAAAAAGCAGGGCTCTTGCCTGAAGGTTATAGTTACCATCAATAGCTGCTTTACGCTCGGCTAAAGAAGCTTCTGTCTCGGAACTTGAGAAATCGCTTTTTGCGTACAGATATTCTGCTCTGAGCAAATGCAAGGATGCGGGGAAATCGAATTCATACCTTTCGCATACGAGGCTTGCCGTGTCGAGGTAAGCACCGACATTTTGAAGGGCATCGTCTTTTTTTGATGACAGGCTCTTAAATCCCTGCCTGACGTAATAATTTACCCATGCCGTATCAGGCTTCCCGCTTTTTTTCAGGATGACTGTTTCCGTATCCTGCAAATCACCTCCGGCCTTATTGTTACCGGCACAACCTGCAGCAATAATTAATAATGTACCGAAAAGGGCTGTTATCTTACTTAATAGCGACATCATCAAATCCTCCGGCAACTGGTAAATACAAATTTAGAAAACATTTTCACCAACAAACAACAGATCAGGCTGGTTCTCAATTTAAAAATAACAGCCCGGCAAACTAAAAATACAATTCATTTTACAGATTGCTGTTTTGAGTTTACAGATAACAGGTATGGGGTCAGATTTGCATAATTATAGCGAGGCGCAATGCTCCACAAGTTTTTTCAGGTCTGCCGGTCTGTCGATCTTGATCCGGTTCTGCCTGATAAAACTTTTTATTTCTGAACTCTTGTCAGGGAAGATGGCAAGAAATTGCTTTTCATTAATAAAATCATGCCATTTGTCGTCAACTCTGATCCAGTAAACGGGTG
>JAFGXX010000255.1 GCA_016936435.1 Bacteroidales bacterium | reverse complement strand
TGGGAAGACAGGTTTAAGGAAAAAATGAAATCCGATTGGAGCCTTCTCGTTACCCCCGGATTGCAATAAATATATTTATGACCAGTAAATTTAAAACAAATCTCCTATGAAAAAATTATGGCTTCTATTGCTTGGGACAGGCTTATTAATAAGCGCCTGTAATAACTCAACGAGTAAGGAAACATGGATCAGACCATGGTCTGAAAACCCGGGATACTGGCAATATAAGGGTAAACCGGTACTTCTTCTGGGAGCAACCAGTAACGACAATCTCTTCCAGAATGTCAACCTGGAATCCCATCTTGACAGCCTGAGCGCAGCCGGCGGTAATGTGATCCGCAACACAATGAGCGACCGCGACCCCGGAGATGAACGTGCTTTTCTGAGAACCGCTGAAGGAAAATATGATCTTGAAAAATGGAATGACGCTTACTGGCAGCGGTTTGAAAAAATGCTGACTCTCACCTCCGAACGTGAGATTATGGTTCAGATCGAAATATGGGACAGGTTCGACCATTCACGCGATCAGTGGCTGACCGATCCGTATAATCCCAATAACAATATTAACTATATATATGAGGAAGCAGGGCTGGATTCGATCTATCCGCTTCATCCGGGACAGAACAGGCAGCCCTTTTTCTTCACCGTGCCTGTACTTCAGAATAATGAAGTGCTGCTGAAATACCAGCAGGCATTCGTAAAGAAGCTCCTGTCAGTTTCCCTTAAATACGATAATGTCCTCTACTGTATCGATAATGAAACCAGCGGCGTTGAAGAATGGGCTACATACTGGGCTGCTTTTCTAAAAGAGAACTCTGGGGATAAGGATATTTATATTACCCAGATGTGGGATAACTGGGACGTTAAGAGCGCTACACATAAACGTACCATTGATCACCCTGAAAGGTATAGTTTCATCGACATATCACAGAACAGTCAGCTTACAGGATATACCAACTGGGAAAACGCACAGTATGTCTTTAATTATATAAAAGATAATCCCCGGCCTGTTAACAGCACAAAAATCTACGGCAGCGACAGCGGAAGCTGGCTGAGCAGGGGAATAAACACCGAACATGCCATTCAGACATTCTTCCGGAATGTCCTGGGTGGCTTTGCTTCCAGCCGTTTCCACAGACCACCGTCGGGGCTGGGACTGAGTCAGGCCTCCATCAACTGCCTGCGGACGGTAAGAAAGGCAGAATCGCTGGTAAAAATATGGGATACGGACCCCCGCATGGATCTTCTGAAAACAGATGAAAATAACCAGGTCTATCTTGCTGCAAAAGAGGGTGAAGCATACCTGTTGTATTTTACCGGTCCGTGGAAGTGCAGTCTCGATCTTACCGCTCATTCCGGCAAATTTACTGCCCGGTGGATCAGTATCGAGACCGGAGAATGGGATAAAACCGAAAAGATAAAAGGCGGGGCAATCGTCGAACTGCAGTCAGACTTCGAAAAAGGTGCTCTGGTGGTGATAAAATGATCTGACCGGCTGAAACCCCGTTTCTTATTTCATCGTCATCGTTTCAAGATCCCAGTCGGCAGGATTGAATTTCCTGTAGACAGGTTTAAAGGAAGGATAACCTCCAACTTCATTTTCGCTGTTGATGATTCTTCCTTTTCCGCTGGCGACGCTTTCAACGATCCTCCTGTCGGTGAAGTCCCGGTCCCAGGGGAAAGCGCCGGCATTTTGAAGAACATGTTTCCTTACTTCAGGGGAAGGAATGGCTTTTAAACCATCGGGCCAGAACGGTTTGTGTTCTATTCGTGTGAAAGTACCTGTCAATTCCTTTCTTTCGGAAACCGGCACGATCGCATTCCCGTTCCAGAATACTTCAACGGGGCCTCTGAATGAACCTGCTGCCATCGAGCTTCTTGTATCGGGACCTGCCTCGATGTAATTTCCTTCTACCACCATGATACCCTTGAGAAAATCATGTCCTTCCCATTCCGCCTCAACAAGACCGAAATGAATGGCTGCATTGCCGGGATTATAGATATAGTTATTGACAACAACCCCCCGGGCTCCTCCCTTGAAAAGGGGATTTCTCTGCATATTGCTTGCGTAGAGGTTGCCGGTTATAAGAATATCGGAAGCATTATCATGAACCAGTGTTCCCTTTGAATGTTCTCCCTTTGAATGAGTGGAGTTACTAAGCCCTTCGGCTATGATACAATTGCTTATAACTATTTTATGCGAGGTGTTCTGCCTCCATTCCTCCGGGCCTGAACCTTCAAATCTGGGCCCCGAAGGGGAGATGTTCTCATCAGTCGACCAGGTGACAGAACAGTGATCAATGATAACGTTGAAGGCTCCTGTTGAACATCCTATGCCGTCGACTTCCCATCCGCTCTTTTTCTCCTGCCCTGCCTCTCCCGGCCTTATCCTGAGATGCTGAATGATCACATCGTGGGTCTGGACCGACAGGCCTCCCTTTATCAGAGTTATCCCCGGCGATGGAGCTGTCTGCCCTGCTATTGTCACGTAGGGATTCGTTATTCTCAGCGACTTCCTTTCAAGATCAATTACTCCCCCTACTTCAAAGACAATGATCCCGGGTCCTTCCTGCTCAAGTGCTGATGCAAAAGAACCCTCTCCTTCCCGGTTCAGGTTTGTAACTTTTAAAATCTTTCCCCCGGAGCCTCCTTTTGAATCGAGTCCGAAACCTTTGACCCCCTTTAGCACAGGGAGACCGTAATCATTTAAATCCTGCGATGCCAGAGTATCGCCCAGGCAGATAAAAAATATGGCAATTAACACCAAATGTGATGAGGCTGAAATAATGCGAAATGCTTTCATAGGATAATAAATAAATCAGAAAAGATTAATTTTAAGCAGGAATTGTTCCCTGAATACAATGATAAGCAAAAAAGCTGTAATGCTTTATATGGTTTTAATCAACTGTACTTTAATTAATACATCCCGTTCCTTATCCCGCGGTTTTTGTCATGTTATCATATTAGCTGATTGATTATGAAAATGAATATTTATTCCTGTTCGTCTCTTGCTCTCCTTGGTATAGTTGCCGGATGTACTTCCGGGGGAGGCATGAAGAAGACACCAGAGGGTAATTCCCCCAAAAGACCGAATGTGCTTGTCATTCTGGCTGATGATCAGCGTGCTGACGCCCTTGGATGCAGCGGAAATCCCTACATTAAGACCCCGAATATCGACAGCCTGGCAGATACAGGCTTACGGTTCACCAATGCCTACATTATGGGCGGTCATCACGGTGCCATAAGCGCTCCCAGCAGGGCTATGCTGATGAGCGGCCTCTACCTCTTCAATGTATATGACAAACTGGAAGGGGTGAATACAATGCCCGCACATTTCGGGAAAGAAGCTTATGTCACTTTCGGAACAGGGAAATGGCATAACGGAGCCGGTACATTTGAAGCTTCCTTTCAGAATGGTAAAGATGTGTTTCTGGGAGGGATGAGTGATCACTTCAATGTACCATGCAGGGAGCTTTCTGCTGAAGGTAAGTTATCGGATCCGGTGAAAAAAGGCTTTTCCACCGACGTTTTTTCAGAAGCTGCCATCGATTTCCTGGAAGAGTACGGGGAAGGCAGTATGGATAAACCTTTTTTCTGCTATATCGCCTTCACCGCGCCCCATGATCCTTATTCTCCAAAGGAGGAATACATTGATTTATATGACGATCAGTCTATTCCACTGCCCGGTAATTACATGCCTCTTCATCCCTTTCAGTTCGACAACCTGACCGTCAGGGATGAAAACCTTCTTCCATGGCCCAGACCTGCGGAGATGCTACGGTCAGCCCTCTCCGACTATTACGCGCTGATAACCCATCTCGACGAAAAGGTGGGAGATATTGTAACTACGCTCAGGAGAATGGGCCTTTATGAGAATACTATCATTGTTTATGCCGCTGATAACGGACTTGCAATCGGAAGTCACGGATTGCTTGGCAAGCAGAATCTTTATGAACACAGTATGAAAGTGCCCCTGATAATAAGAGGTCCGGGTATCCCTGAAGGAAAGGTAAGTGATGCATTTGTTTATCTGCCCGATCTCTTTCCGACGCTTTCAGAATTATGCAAGGTGACAGCTCCCGAAAATATTAACGGCAAAAGCCTGGTGCCACTGATAAGAGGAAATGCCGATAAGGTAAGGACCTCAGTGTTTACTGCCTACCGCAATACCGTACGGGCTGTCAGAACAGAAGAATGGAAATTGATAAAGTATCCTCTGAGAGGCTATTCACAGCTCTTTAATCTAAAGACGGATCCTCTTGAGCTTAATAATCTTGCAACAGATAAAGCTTACGGGGAAATTTTACTTGACATGGAGAACCTCTTGAGGGAATGGCAGACTGAGACCAGCGATACATGTCAGCTTACTCCTGCGAAGACCCTCCCGCTCGAATATGATCATAAGCAACTGAAAAGAAAGCCGGATTCTCACCAGCCTGAATATACAATTAAAAAGTACTTCGGCTTTTAAAAGGTCTAACAGAAGATAAGTGCTATAAGAATATACAGATCCGTTACGACCTGCCTTATGATCTGCTCAAATGGATTGATGAAACGTGAGCTCCGGGAGCTTCAGTGCAAAACAGGGAATTTATTGCTCCCGCAAACTTTTAAGCCAGGAACTTTGCCGGTCACATTCCTCACGCAGTTCATCAATAACGTCTTTATATTCAACGTCTGTCGCCAGGTTTACTGTTTCCAGCGGGTCATTCTCAAGGT
>JAFGXX010000010.1 GCA_016936435.1 Bacteroidales bacterium | reverse complement strand
GGAAATGAACACTGGACATTTAACGACACCATAAATACTACTGATGAATATGGTTTTTCTGCACTCCCCGGCGGCTACCGGACAATTCACGGAACCTTCTGGGATATTGGTAACCAGGGTAGCTGGTGGACTTCCAGCATATATCCCTATGATTGTGAGGAGAAAGATGCAGTCAATGTGGAAATGGACTTCGACAGGAATGGTGTAACGGTCATACATCAATACAGACAGACAGGTATGTCGGTAAGATGTATTAAAGATAACCCTGTCAATTGATCCTCCCTGGTCAGTTAACCTGACTTACTCCCGGGTAATTTTTTTAATAGTCAGGCACTTGTCACTCTTGCGGAGTCTTAATGTAACCTTTTTGCCTTTCGTGGTAAAAAAATAATATACCACAAAGGCTACGAAGGATTCTGGATCAGCTTACCTGAAAATAAAATTGACTTGTATGCTGTCTGTAGCGTAACTTTGATTAATTAAAGTTATAGTACCGGTAAATCAGACTCCCATGAATCAAACAGATTTGACCAGAAAAATCCTGAGGATACCCGGGATACTTACATTACAGTTGGTATTATGCATCAGTTGTTCCTACCCTCACATGTACCACTCTCCAAACATGATGAGCGTTCCTCTTTTCAAACAAAGTGGAGAATTGTCCCTGTTGCCGGCAGCAAGTCTCGGTACCCTTATACAATGCTTCGAAATTCAGGGAGCAATATCTCTTCCGGCTCATATCGGGATAGGTGCAAATTATATGACCGGAGGGAAGGATAACTCGGGTGATATTTATGATGATTTTTCGAAGTACAATTATTTTGAAGGATTCGGCGGTATTTATACTTCATTCAAAAACATCTGGGTATTTGAGATCTATGCCGGCTACGGAAGTGGTAACGAGAACCACACCTTCGCATATAACGACTGGGACTGGGGAGGAGGAGGCTGGATTCAGGACGGGACTGCCGAAATGAAGTTTACCAGTTTCTTTGTTCAGCCCGATATAGGGATCAGGACCAAATACATTGAAGGAGCTTTTTCTCTCAGGTTAAGCAGAGTCGAATTTACAGACATCAGGTTCCAGAATACTGTCTACCGTTTCGATGAGCTTACAGATCTTAATAACAACAGAACTTCAGTTCTTCTGGAACCCGGATTCACTTTCAGAGGCGGTCACGATCCGCTCAAATTCCAGATACAGTTCCTCTTTTCACCGAACCTGACTAATCCTCAGCAGGACTTTGAGCATTTCAGGTTTAATATGGGGGTGAATATTAAGTTCGGGGGGAAAACAGGGAACATTCAACCCTCACACTAAAAGCAGCCACCCGATCATAATGCCGGATCCAACAAATTATAAAAGAATAACCTTCTTCGTAATAATCTTCCCACCGGCATCGACCTTTACAAAGTAGATCCCCGCAGGAAGATGTCCCATCTGCATGATGTGGGTATGGCTGTTGACCTTTTCCGAGCTTATCCTTCTTCCTGCTGCATCGAACAGACCGACAGTAAGGATAAACCTTTCTGAATTCAGATAAAGGACCTCCCTGACAGGATTCGGACCTAAAAGTAAGCCATCATCAGCTTCAGTGTCGTCGGTTGAATAAATAACTTCATTTGCGGCAATCCAGCTCTCCGGGAGATTATTGTCCAAGGCTGTGCTTATTAACTTCAGGTAAGATCCGTTCCCGTCAGCTTCAGGCCAGGGAATGGTGTCACTGAACTGAACCATATCTATCACATTCCCTAAAGCATCAAGCAGCATCAGATCCTGCCCCGCGTTGGAAATGTGTCTGGTAAACTCGTCGAAAGGTCTGAATCCGTATTTCGCTTCGAATATTGTCCTGTTGGATGCCAGAAAATACGAAGTGTCAGGAAGAATCGTAATTCCGTAAGGGAACAGATATACAAATCCTGTCCCCCCGAAATAAACACCCGACAAATCAGCTTCCTCGGGCCCTGTATTAGATATCTCCAGAAATTCGAGGTCTTCACCGTCGGGAAACCACAGTGAAGCAGGCGGATTATACATTATCTTCGAGATGACCAGCGATGGCAGGGCCACGCTGCTGCATCCCGACCATGGTCCAATGTTTGCAGTAATCCATGTGATCCTCTCACTCAGCCAGGCTTTAAGTAATTCAATGTTCTGGCTATAGCTTCCGGGCAGAGACCACCGTGACTTATCCCTTGTCACAGCTTCACTTATATGACTCACAGTCTCGTCGATGAAAGCGTTCAGTTTTACCTGGTCAAGCAGCTCCCCGGGCTGAAGGAGCCCGTTCCATTTTTTTGACAGATAACAACGAAACCGGCTTTCAAGGAAAAGATCACGCCAGAACCGTGAGCCGTCATTCCCTCCGTCGGAAAACTGCCATACATCAGTCTTGCTCCTGTCGTAGCCGTAAATGAAAAGATCATTGCCGAAAGTCAGGTCTGAATCCCATACCGGACCGGCCCTGAGCTTACCGTTTCTATCCTTGTGGAAGTAGGTGCTTAAACTATATGAGTCAGCGTTCGATGAGAGCTCGCTGATGATCATATAACTGATGAAAGAGGGTATGTCTATCAAAGAAGGATAACCCGTTGCCAGTGATCTGTCTCCCTGTATAGCCGCATTGGCAAGGCCGAAGAAGTAATTTTTGATATAGTTGTGCTGTTCCGTCGTGACATTTTCCGGTTTTGGAAGATGATGTATATAATTCACCGTATACCCCTGCCATCCGGTCATCGTCCATGCAACAGGATCGCCGCCGGTAAGCTTGTCAGCCTTCGTTATATAGCCCCCTGTTATTACAGGAGAAAAATTATCGGCCGGTTCTATTTTAATTACATCAACCCTGTTATTATCAGCCTTTATTTTCTCCGTAAGAAGGTAGAGCCCTCTGTAATTGCCGTTTACCACAACTTCGCAATACACTGTCCGTGATGCATATTCCCCAAGCTGCCTGGAAAGGTTAAAACACAGATAATCGCGAATATAGCCGGGATCCCACACCATCCCGTTGAGTATCCAGTCATTTTCGGAAGGCATGCCCAGGAGACTTACATTATTATTGGTCAGATTGTCGGCCTGCAATGTTGTAAAGCCATATTGCTTTTTGGGCTTGTCCTGCGATGATGAACCCCTGGTTTCAATATCTATCCGCCCGTTGTAGCCGAGAAACTCCGGATTGTCCTGATCTGTGAGATAGTTACGCTCCCCGGGCCCCCTGTCGATGATCTTCATGGTTGCCAGGATCCTGTAGGAATCCGGAATATTGACAGCTCCGTCGGTATTTATTATGACGATAGGCAGATTACTGTCAGTAAAGGCCTGAGCTCCGGCGTATACAGTAAATATTACAACAAAACATATCAGAGATCCCGCTCTTTTCATACTAAGATTAAAAGTGGCTTAAAAATATCATTTTCCCCTGATAATCAGAATCAAAAACTGAAGGAAAGGTTGCATCCCCGGAATAGGTATTTACTGTGCGGGAAAAAATTAATTATCTTTATCGTGTTAACAAGTATCTTTATAAACATAAAAGATGAACATAACAGATAAGATCATCAGGTGGACTCCGAGGATACTTGGTATTCTCGCTATTCTCTTCATTAGCATGTTTGCTTTCGATTCATTCAGTCCTGATAAAACCTTAGGGCAGAATCTTCTGTCTTTGTTAATTCATCTGCTGCCTTCAATTGCCCTGTTAATCGTTCTTCTGATAGCATGGAAACGGGAACTGGCAGGAGGAATAATTTTTATTGCAGCAGGAATTGCCCTGAGCGTATTTTTATATTCCGGCAATATGAACAGGACCGGAGTTCCGGGGCAGGCCCTGTTGGTAGTCCTTATTCTGGGGCTACCCTTTGTTGTTGCAGGTATTCTATTCATTATCAGTCACTTCAGACAGCATAAAAACCCGTCAGAGAACACAATATAATTCCGGTTCATATCTTTCTCATTGTTTTCATTTCAATGGTTTCAGGCTTTCCGCTTTGAATTTTTATCTTGCAACCCAAATCTGAGTTCAGGGTTCCACACATTAAGCTGAAATACTATGCCGCGCAGAAATGATATTGAGAAGATATTGATAATAGGCTCGGGTCCTATAATAATAGGTCAGGCTTGTGAATTCGATTATTCCGGAACACAGGCCTGCAAGGCATTGCGTTCACTGGGATACAAAATCGTACTCGTCAACTCAAATCCGGCTACGATAATGACCGATCCGGAGATTGCCGATGTTACCTATATTGAACCTCTCAACGAATACGCTCTCACTGAAATAATAAAAAAAGAAAGACCTGATGCACTTCTTCCGAACCTCGGGGGACAGACAGGCCTCAATTTGTCTTCTCTTCTGGCAAAAAAAGGTATCCTGGAAAAATACAATGTTAAGGTTATCGGTGTAAACATCGACGCTATTGAAAGAGGTGAAGACAGGATAGCTTTCAAGGAGACAATGAACAGACTGGGTATCGAAATGCCATTAAGCACTGCGGTCAACACTGTTGAAGATGCGGAGAAAGTAGCAGTTGAACTCGGTTTTCCAGTGGTTGTCCGTCCGGCATATACCATGGGAGGAACAGGCGGAGGTCTGGTTTATAACCTGGAGGAACTCAGGACGGTTGCAAGTCGTGGACTGGCTGCCAGCATTGTAAATCAGGTGCTTATTGAAGAGTCTGTCCTGGGCTGGGAAGAGCTTGAGCTCGAAGTGGTCAGGGATGCGAAAAACAAGATGATAACAGTATGCTTTATCGAGAATGTCGATCCGATGGGTGTCCACACCGGCGATTCTTTCTGCACAGCGCCAATGCTTACTATCAGTCTGGAACTTCAGAAAAAACTGCAGAGGTACTCATACGACATTGTTGAAGCTATTGAAGTCATAGGAGGAACCAACGTTCAGTTCGCCCATGATCCCAAAACCGGCAGGGTGGTCGTTATTGAAATAAACCCCCGCACTTCGAGGTCTTCAGCGCTGGCTTCGAAGGCCACGGGATTCCCGATAGCATTCATTTCTTCGTTGCTGGCAGGAGGTCTTACCCTCGACGAACTTCCATACTGGAAGGGAGGGACACTCGACAAATACACTCCGTCAGGCGACTATGTGGTGGTAAAATTCGCGCGCTGGGCTTTTGAAAAGTTCGACGGCCTGGAAGACAGGCTGGGTACACAGATGCAGGCCGTGGGAGAGGTGATGAGCATTGGGAAGAATTACAAAGAGGCTCTTCAGAAAGCAATAAGGTCGCTTGAGATCGGACGGTATGGACTGGGCTTTGCGAAGGATTTCAATAAAAAACCTCTTGAAGAACTGATGGCCATGCTTACCAATCCGTCGAGCGAGAGGCAGTTTCTGATGTACGAGGCACTTCGGAAAGGGGTAACGGTTGATGAGCTTCATAAGCTTACGCATATAAAGGCATGGTTCATAGAACAGATGAAGGAACTCGTTGAGGAAGAAGAAAAAATCTTGAAATACAAGGGTGCAATCCCTCCCGATGAGGTTCTGAAAAATGCCAAAAGAGACGGATTTGCCGATAAGTACCTGTCAAAAATTCTGGAAGTTCCTGAAAAGCAGATAAGGGCAAAACGCATCTCCCTGGAAGTCAAAGAAGCATGGGAACCTGTCCCTGTAAGCGGGGTGGAAAATGCTTCCTACTATTATTCAACATACAATGCACCTGACAGGGTTAAGGTAAGCGACAGAAAGAAGATAATGGTACTTGGCGGAGGCCCCAACAGAATAGGCCAGGGAATAGAATTCGACTATTGCTGCGTTCATGCGGCCTTCGCTATCCGTGATGCCGGGTATGAATCGATCATGGTGAACTGTAACCCCGAAACTGTGTCGACAGATTATGACACTTCCGACAAACTTTATTTTGAACCTCTTACTGCGGAAGATGTTCTGAGTATCTATGAAAACGAAAAACCGGAAGGCGTGATAGTTCAGTTCGGAGGCCAGACACCTCTTAACCTGGCAAGGGAACTCAGTGAAGCCGGTGTTAACATACTCGGCACTTCGCCTGACACCATCGACCTGGCCGAAGACCGCGACAGGTTCAGGCATGTAGTCGAAAAACTTGGAATACCACAGCCTGAATCAGGTATGGCCTGCAACCTTGAAGAGGCAGTTGAAATAGCTGGCAGAATTGGCTATCCTCTGATGATTAGACCTTCATACGTCCTGGGTGGAAGGGCCATGAAGATCATCCTCGATAAGGATATGCTTGAGGAATATGTGATCAAAGCCGTCGGAGTATCGCCCGACAGGCCTCTGCTGCTGGACAAATTTCTTGAAGATGCCATTGAATCGGAAGCTGATGCCCTCTCCGACGGTGAAGACGGATTCGTCCCTGCAATAATGCAGCATATTGAATATGCCGGTATCCATTCGGGCGATTCAGCCTGCGTGATACCTCCTGTCATCATTCCCAAAGAACATAAAAAGACCATTTATGAATATACCCGCCGTCTTGCACTGGAGCTGAAAGTTGTCGGGCTTCTTAACATCCAGTATGCCATTTACGACGATGTGGTATATATCCTTGAAGCCAACCCGCGGGCTTCCCGAACTGTCCCTCTGGTATCGAAGGTATGCAATATCTCAATGGCAAGAATCGCCACTCAGATACTTCTAGGCAGTAAAATTCCGGATTTCAACCTGAAGAACAGGACTATAAGACACTATGGTGTCAAAGAAGCTGTTTTCCCATTCAATATGTTCCCTGTAATAGACCCTCTTCTCGGCCCTGAAATGCGTTCTACAGGCGAAGTGCTGGGTATGGCCGACTCATACGGTATGGCCTTCTTTAAGTCGCAGGAAGCAACCCGGTCACCGCTGCCGGTAAACGGAACGGTCCTCATTACCATTGCTGACCGCGACAAGCATAAGATAATAGAAACAGCGAGTAACTTCCGGGATATGGGTTTCAGGATCCTTTCAACGGGTGGTACCCGAAGTTTTCTTGAAGAAAACGGCGTGGAAGCAGACCTGATACTCAAGGTACATCAGGGCAGGCCAAATATAGTCGATGCCATCAAAAACGGGGAAATCGACCTGGTGATAAACACTCCGGCCGGCCGGCTGAGCGAATACGACGATTCCTATATCAGGAAAAACGCTATCAAATACAATATACCCTATATAACCACGACCTCTGCGGCACTCTCTGCAACAAAGGGAATAAAGGAAAGACAAAACGGCAGCTATTCCGTGAAGTCACTCCAGGAATACCATTCTGCAATAGAGTAATGGGAAAAGACAGGCAGCTTATTCTTTTAACCTGCTCATGAGCTCTTTTATCTCCTTGTCTTTTTCTGCCAGTCTGCCTTTATAGTCCTCTTCGAGCTTCTTTATGCTATCTTTTAACTCATTCACTTCGCCCGTGAGCCTCGTTACGTCGTTCTTCAGGCCTGCAACTTCATTCTGAAGATTTGCCTTATCCTGCTCAAGGCCTTTTATTATTGGAGTATAGACTGACTTTGCATAGAACCATGCTGTGAGATAACCTATTATTGCAGC
>JAFGXX010000254.1 GCA_016936435.1 Bacteroidales bacterium | reverse complement strand
TTTAGAGTACTTGAATTTTAGAGTAAAAACAACATTAAGTTTACAACAGTTCTTCACTCTGAACTTTTTTAATAATTTTATCACAATAAATTTTTAACTATGCATATTGCAATTGCAGGAAATATTGGTTCCGGGAAAACCACACTGGCAGGGCTGCTGGCGAAACATTACGGCTGGACTCCCCATTACGAGGACGTGGATGATAATCCTTACCTCAACGATTTCTATGAGGACATGCTAAGATGGTCATTCAACCTGCAAATCTACTTCCTGAACTCACGGTTCAGCCAGATAATCGAGATCAAAAAATCTGACAAAACCATCGTTCAGGACAGAACCATATACGAGGATGCCTACATTTTCGCACCCAATCTTCATTCGATGGGGCTCATGTCGACTCGTGACTTCGACAATTACTCAACATTGTTTAAAATGATGAGCTCTCTGATCGAACCGCCCGACCTCCTTCTATACCTGAGGGCCTCTGTCCCGACACTGGTAAACCAGATCCAGAACAGGGGACGTGAATATGAAAGCTCGATAAGGATCGACTACCTGAAGAGGCTGAACGAAAGATATGAAGCATGGATTGAAACCTATAACCTGGGTAAACTGCTTATCGTGGAAGCCGATCATTACAATTTCCCTAACAATAAGGACCACCTGAGTGAAGTCATCAATAAGATCGATGCCGAACTTCATGGATTGTTTTAATTTTCGCTCCTGCGAAATCAACATCATCCCCTTTCCTTATCTGTATGTGTTCATTTGACAGACTTTTAATATTTTTTAATGATTTCTTTTTATTTTCAACACAATTTATGTATTACCTTGCAGGTTATTTTAAAAAAACCAAATCATGACATCAACAAGAAGAAAATTCTTAAAGACAGCGTCACTCATGGCTGCAGGAACAGTTTTTTCTGTAGATGCTTTGACAAAAGCCCGTATGAGTGTCGCCCCGTCTGATAAGATCAATGTCGCCCTTGTGGGAGGCAACAGCATGGGCTGGAGCGACTTGTCATCCTTTCTAAAGAACCCTGAAGTTGAATGTGTTGCAGTAACCGACGTCGACCGTAATGTTCTGAACCGTGTTACCGATAATATCATCAAACTGGGCAGGCCTCAGCCAAAACTGTATCTCAATTACCGCAAAATGCTGGAGAACAAGGATATTGATGCTGTTATCGTGGCAACTCCCGATCACTGGCACTGCCTTATCCTCTGTGATTCCCTGGCTGCAGGCAAACATGTTTACGTCGAAAAGCCTATTGGCAATTCGATCGCTGAAATAAACATCATGCATAGAGCAGTTAAAAAACACCAGAAGATCGTTCAGGTCAACCAGTGGCAGAGAAGCCAGCCTCATTTCGTGGATGCAATAAACTTCATCCGGTCAGGCAAACTGGGCAGGATCAGGATGTGCAAATCATGGTCATTCGTCGACTGGAAAACAGCTATCCCCAAAGTACCTGATTCTGATGTCCCGGTAGGAGTTGACTATAATATGTGGCTCGGACCTGCTCCAAAAAGGCGTTTCAATAAAACCCGCTTTCATCAGTCCTGGCGCTGGTTCTGGGAATATGGCAACGGTGTTATGACCGATTGGGGCGTCCATCTTATCGACTATATCCTTTATGGAATGGATAAATCTATCCCCGAGTCGGTTATGTCGGTGGGAGGTAAATACGCTTTCCCCGATGATGCAATGGTAACACCCGATACCCAGACAGCCGTGTACGACTTCAATGATTTTTCGATGGTGTGGGAACATTCAATAGGTATCGGCCTTGGAAACTGGGCAAGACCTCACGGGATGGCTTATACAGGAGAAAACGGAACACTTGTCCTCGACAGGAAGGGATGGGAAGTGTTCCCTGAGAAAACCAGGATGGAAGCTGTGCCCCTGCAGAAAAACGTCGGTGTCGGACTCGACCTTCATGTAAGGAATTTCCTCGACTGTATGATAAACAATACACCCGATAAATTAAATGCCTCCATTGACATAGGACGTAATGTCGGACTTGTAGCCATGATGGGTAACATTGCATACCGTACAGGAGAAAAAGTCGTCTGGAATGATGCACGGCAGGAGTTCACCTCAAAAACAGCCAATCAGCTTATAACACCTGAATACCATAACGGCTGGGAGCTCCCCGATTATTAGAAATGCTCCCTGAAATTAAAAAAAGTGTCCTTAAACCCGATTATAGTCAGGAATTTTATTTCCTGACTTTTTTTTTGTATCTTTATAGAATGAGCATTTAGAATGCTGACCATGAACAGCATCAGTGTAAAATTGAAATATCTGCTTATTTTCTGCCTGTTTGCTTTTTTTACCTGTGCGGGCTGTGCGGAGTCAAAAAGAGCAAGCATCCTGAAAAGAACCCGTATAGATGCATGCGAAATGTCGCAAATGGGGAAAAACCGTTATTTTCATTCCAGACACTACAAAAGAAATATTTCCAGGAGCACAAGGCGAATCCACAGAAAGTAATTCAATACCTGTTTTTCATCTGTTTATTACCCCCGACACCTTTTCATTTATTCCCTGCCATCTGTGCTCAGGGATGCGGGCTCCCATAAGTTCAATTACCTGTGATGCAAGAAGAGAGCCCAGAGTTCCGCATTTACCAAGAGGCTGGTCATTCAGATAACCGTACAGGAAACCTGCGGCATAGAGATCGCCTGCCCCTGTTGTATCCATGCATACCACGGGAACAGACTCGATCTTTATTATTTCTTCATCCATTTTCACCAGCGATCCTTTACTGCCGGTTTTTATAACAGATATTTTTACCTCTTCCGAAATTTTTCCCATAGCCTGCTCAGGGTCCAGTCCGGTATAAGCCTTTGCCTCTTCTTCGTTGGCAAACAGTATATCCACATATCTCGTTATGATATCCCTGAAATCCCCGCGCTGCGATTCGACAACATTGTAACTGGCCAGGTCGAGGGCTATTTCCATACCGTTCCTTTGTGCAAGTTCGCAGGCTTTTTCCACCAATGCCTTGTTGTATATAAGATACCCTTCAAGATACAACAAATCATAATCACGAAACTGATCTTCAGTAAGATCCTCAGCACTAAGTTCAACCGCGGCACCGAGGTGAGTTGCAAAAGTCCTTTCAGAATCAGGTGATACAAGGGCAACTGCCGTGCCGGTAACTGTTTCCCGCCGGATAAGGAATGTCTTTACTCCGGCATTTTGCATGTCCTTTTCGAAGAAATCACCGGTTTCGTCATTTCCTATTGAACCTATATACCCCGACATCGTCCCGAGCTTTGAAATTCCATGAATGGTGTTTGCTGCCGAGCCCCCGGAAGCGATGTTCTGACGGAAGTTTTTTGTTGCTTCCTTCACTTCCATCGACCTGAATTTGTCGACCAGCGTCATGCTCCCTTTGGGCAACTCTAATCTGCCAAGTATTTCATCATTTTCTATACTGGTCATAATATCGACAAGAGCGTTCCCGATACCTAGTATTTTACGCATTTAAATTTTTTCGGCAAAGATATTGCTTAATTCACTAAAAGCCCTTACTTTTGGACCGCTAATTAAGTTTGGCTATTATAAAAATTCCTCAGTAGCTCAGTTGGTTAGAGCGGCGGACTGTTAATCCGTAGGTCGTAGGTTCGAGCCCTACCTGGGGAGCTGAAAAAAGAGCGGGAGTGAGAGCGGGAGTGAGAAAACCCATGTCATTCCCGCTTCTTTTTTCCTCGCTCTCACTCTCACACTCACACTTATCTTGTCTTTTGGTCTTCTGGTCTTAGGGTCTTTTGGTCAGGAAGGGAATGAAAAAAAAATTTTATCTTTGAATTATGATTACAGGAAACGATATTATATTAAAGCTTAAAGAGTTAAAACCAACCCTCAAGAAGGAATTTGCTGTTAGTGAAATAGGCCTGTTCGGTTCCTTTTCTGATGGAACCTTTTCTGAAAAGAGTGATATAGATTTGCTTGTTGAACTGGATAGACCAATTGGATGGAAATTCTTTTCCCTTGAACTTTACCTTGAGAAGGTTTTCAATCGAAAAGTAGATCTTGTCACCAAGAGTGCTTTGAAAGAGCCAATTAAGAATGCAATACTTAATCAGGTCAATTACATATAACTTGAAGAAAGAGGACCGGACCTATAATATGTATCTTGAAGACCTTCTGCTGGCGATGAACAGGATCGCCGAATATATAGAAGGTCTTACTTTTATGGATTTCAAAAGAGATCATAAAACAGCTGATGCCGTAATAAGAAATTTTGAAATAATCGGAGAAGCTGCAAGAAATATACCTCCGGAGGTTAAAGAAAAATATCCCGAAGTTCCATGGGATGAGATGTATTTGCTAAGAAATAAGGTGTCTCATGAATATTTTGGAATAGATTATGAAATTATATGGGATATCGCCTCTAATTATTTGCCTGAGAATAGAAAACAGATAGAGGCTATCCTTTCTTTTGTGAATAAGAAAACCATTTGACTGGTTGCAACTTTCAACAGTCTGGGGAGCTCGGAATGAAATGGAGATTCCGCGAAGCGGAAAGAAAAAAGAGTGAGTGTG
>JAFGXX010000063.1 GCA_016936435.1 Bacteroidales bacterium | reverse complement strand
TCATAAACTGCCTGGAGGACACCGGATCGTATGTTGAGATTCGTGATCAGGTTGTTTTCCCTTGTCGGATAGACCCTGTTTGAGAGGAACAAATAACAGAGTTCATATTCCGGGTCTATCCATACGAAAGTACCTGTATACCCCGAATGACCGAAACCCGAAGCCGATGTACCTTTTGCCGGATAGGCATCTTCATGCTTCAGTTCATTATTGTTGAGAAGCGGTTTGTCGAAACCCAGACCTCTACGGTTATTGTTTTCCGGAAACTGAACGCTCGTATATTTCTCCATAACAGACTTTTCTATTATCTCCTCTCCGCCGTAAGTGCCCATTCTCCGGAACATCTCCAGCAGCTTCATCAGGTCTCCCGGAGTAGCGAACAAGCCTGCATGGCCTGAAATACCACCCAGCAGTGCGGCCCCCTCATCGTGAACGGTACCGTGCAACAGCTGCTTCCTGAAAAGCGAATCATTTTCAGTAGGTACTATACGGCTTAAAGGGTATTTTCCCCAGGGATTATAGCAGATATCATATGCCCCCAGACGTTCGTATATATTCTCAGTAATGAATTTTTCGAATTGTTCTCCCGTGATGGTACTTATAATAGAAGGAGCTATGATGAAACCCAGATCGGAATACAGGTATTTTTTTTCTGAAAGAGGCGATTTTCTTATTTCCCTGAAAATTTTTTTACTGTAAGAATCTTTTATGTACAGTCCTTCTGCAACTTCAAGAGGATGCTTGCCTGATTGGCGAAAGCCGTAAAGCGATTTCCTGTAATCTCCGTTTTTTTTTATGGTGCTTTTCCAAAAGGGTATCCATGCTGTAAGGCCTGCCTGGTGGGTGAGTATATCTTTCATCAGGATGTCACCTTTGTCTGACCTGCTGAAAAAAGGCAGATATTCTCCCAGGCTTCGCTCAGTTGAGAATCTTCCCTGACTCTCAAGCAGCATAAAGGCAGGAGTTGTTGCAGATACTTTGGTTACCGATGCCAGGTCGAACAGGTCATCTGTCCTCACAGCTGTGCGTGCATCGTAAGTATGGTATCCGTAAGTCCTGCTGAAGATCACAATTCCCTTTCTTGCCACCATAACCACGCATCCAGGAAAGGCCTTTGCCTCCAACCCCCTGTTAACGACGGAATCTATTTTACTTTCAAGCAGGCGGGAATTTACGCCTGCACTCTCCGGTACCCCATACTGCAGTCTCAGACTTCCCGGGGTGATAAGACCGAAATCAAATGGCCATTTCTCATTTATCGTTACCGGCAGCGATCCTCTTGCCCCGATGGCTCCGAAAATCAACTGTGCCGACAGTTCTTCCGTGTAGTCGTTCTCCTGATATGCCAGCAGCAGAGCTTTTGCATCCTGGAGAGACCCGATCCTGTTGATGGCGTAAGGATTTCCAAACCATGTAATTATGGTTTTTGTCGATGTTGTCAGCTTATTTATAAAGCTCTTTAATTCCGTGGTTATGCCAAAATTCTGGCTGGGCCTCTGGTCAAGACCGTATACTCCGGTAATAACAATGTCGTATGAACGGAGTTTAGTTAACAGATCTTCAGTTTCTTTTTTCTTCGAAGGATCTGCAAAAAAATGATCTGCAGGCAGGTATCCTGCTGCCATTACCTGATATGGAGTTGTTTCCGATCTGTTTATTGCAAGCGTGGCTATTTTAAGTCTCTCACGCTTCCTGACGGGTATGATGTTCTGATCATTAATCAGAAGCGTAAGCGCATTAGAATATAATTCCCTGATCAGCGCTTTTCTTTCACCCGAGTTGACTTCCACGGAAAGTCCTTCTTCTTTAAGTGGAAGGGAAGTTCTGTACAGACCAGACCAGTATTTAAGGGCAAGAACTCTGCGGCATTTCATATCCGCCTCTTCCTGTGAGAGCCTGCCTTCGGTAACAGATTTTTTTATTGCCTTAACAACAGCATCGATATCGGTTACGAATTCAACGACATCATTACCGGCCTCGAATGCTTTTGCTTCTGCTTCTCCCGGACCGAAGTATTTCGTCACTCCCTGCATGTTCATGGCATCGGAGATAACCAGGCCTTTGAATCCGAGTTTTTCACGCAAGAGCGTAGTAGTGATCGGTGCCGACAGGGAAGAGGGGAGGTTGGGAGTGGAGTCGAGTGCAGGGATATTCAGATGAGCTGTCATTACACATCCGGCTCCTGCGTCGATAAGCTTCTTAAATGGGTATAGCTCTGTCGTGTCAAGTCTTTGAAGGTCATGTCTTATTACGGGAAGATCTGTGTGAGAGTCGGTATCAGTATCCCCGTGACCCGGAAAATGTTTGATTACACTCATAAGACCGTTCTCCTGCATGCCCTGCATGTACTTTATGGCTTTTTCAGCAACAGTTTCGCGGTCTTCGCCGAAAGACCTGTAGTTGATAACCGGATTGAGAGGATTATTGTTTATGTCGGCTACAGGGGCCAGGTTGATATGGATTCCTAGTCTTTTGCACTGATCGGCAACCGACTTTCCGAGCTGATCGATAAGTGAATCATTCCTTATTGCTCCCAGTGTCATTTGGAAGGGGAACTTCTCAATATCCCTCAGACGCATTCCCGCTCCCCATTCGGCATCCATCGCGATCAAAAGGGGAACTTCTGAGATCTTTTGGTAGTAGTTTATCAGTTCAGCCTGCTTTTCAGCGCTTCCCTGAAAAAATATCAGTCCTCCGATACCGTATTTCTTTATTTTCTCAGCTATATCTGCTTCGTGCTCTATTCTTCTGTCCGACCAGGCGGCAATCCAGATACACTGAGCTATTTTTTCATCAGGAGAAAGAGTTTTCATTACAGAATCAACCCACGGATGATCAATGTAACGCAGAAAGGGAGGCTCGGTTTTCTGAGCACTTATTACATGCGTAACTGCTATTATCAGGATGCAGAGAAATGATAATTTTTTTAATTGCATGAAAGAAGGATCTATATAAGGAAATGGTGTTTGATCAGCTCAAAAATAATAAATTAATATTGTTATTTTTACGGACTACTCTCAATATGACGGAAGAAGAAAGGATTATACAGGGCTACAGGCACTTTTTTGGTGACGAGAAAATCGGATTGATCCGTATGCCTCAGTCGGGTTCCGACAGAAAGTACTTCAGGATAACAACCCCGGAAGGGACAATGATCGGTGCATGGAATCCGGTAAAGGAAGAGAATGATGCATTCACGGGTTTTACGGGTCATTTTTTATCGAAGGGTTTCAATGTTCCGGAGATATATGGATATCTGCCATCTGATAACATCTATTTTTTGCGTGACCTGGGAAATGTCTCATTGTATAAATGGCTGAATGCCAATAATAAAGACTTGATTTTCAGTGATCAGGCGAAGGAATTATACAGAAAGTCACTGGAACACCTTGCCGCTTTCCAGTCCGAAGGGATAGCAGGACTGGATCTTGACCTGTGCTATCCTCATCGCAGTTTCGACCGCCAGTCGATGATGTGGGATATGAATTATTTCAAGTATATGTTTCTCAAGCTGCTTGCAGTGCCTTTCAATGAAGGCAGGCTGGAAAAGGATTTCAACAATCTTGCCGATTACCTTCTGGAGGCCGGTCAGGATTATTTTCTCTACCGCGATTTTCAGAGTGCCAATATTATGATCGTGGACGGAGAACCCTGGTTCATCGATTACCAGGGAGGAAGGAGAGGAGCTCCCCAATACGATCCGGCCTCCCTGCTTTATGATGCTAAATGCCGTATCGACGATGCATCGAGGAATGAGTTGCTTGAGTATTATGTAAATATCTTCTGCGCGAAAACAGGCTTGGAGGTCAGTTTGTTCAACGATTATTTCAACGGATTTGCAATGATAAGGCTGATGCAGGCGCTGGGCGCTTTTGGCTTCAGGGGGCTGTATGAGAGGAAACCTACTTTCACCGAGAGCATAGTGCCGGGTATAAAACTACTGACCGATGTTGCATCAGGGGCAGAAAATGTTGTAGAACTACCTGAACTATACAAGGTTATCAGAGCTGTTATCCGTTCAGAGGTGTTTAACAGTCTTTCTTCGGTGGAAAATCAATAGACCTGCAATGAAGGCAATGATTATGGCAGCCGGACGAGGCACCCGTCTGGGGAAGATGTCAGAAACGATCCCCAAGGTGCTTCTGGACATAAACGGCAAAAGCCTGCTTCGTCATGCAGTCGAAAACTGTGCAGCATCAGGTTTTTCTGACATTATCGTTAATGTCCATCATCTGGCCGGTCTGGTGAGGAATGAGATAAATCTTTTAAGAAAAGAAGGATTTCACATAACAATATCCGATGAGAGTGACAGGCTGCTCGAGACGGGAGGAGGTCTGTACAGGGCAAGGAGTTTCTTTGGAAGAGAGCCTTTTTTGCTTGCCAACGCCGACACAATTACCGATCTCGATCTGAAAGCATTTTATAATTTTCATCTGGAAAAGAAAGGCCTTGCAGCACTGGCAGTTAGAAAACGTGCCGGCAGCCGTTTTTTCCTGGTTGACAGGGAAGGTTTGCTAAGAGGATGGTGCAACAAGTCTACTGGAGAAAGAATCGTCGAAGGGACCCTTGCTGATGACCTTGAGGAGATATCTTTTTCAGGACGTCATATCATAAGCCCTGAAATATTTGATTATATGGATGATGGTGTATATTCGATGACTGCCCTCTATCTGAAACTGATACCTGCTCATAATATCTTTACCTACCGGTCAGACGACGGGTACTGGCTTACTGTCGGAAGCCCTGAAGAACTTGAAGAAGCACGAAATTATTTCCGATCCCCACCAATCCCGCCAAAGCGGGACTAACCCCCCCTAAACCTTAAACCCTTCCTATATCTTCCAGAACGACTTTGAGAAAAGCGCAATGACTGTAAGTATCTCCAGCCTGCCTATTATCATAAGAAGGGAGAACACAATTTTGCTTATCTCCGGCATGGCCGAATAATTGAACATGGGTCCCACCTGTCCGAATCCCGGACCAACATTTCCGATAGATGCTGCAACAGCGCTGGCTGATGTTATTAGATCAGGTCCTGTAAGGACAATAATAAAAGTGCCTAAAATGAAAATAAAGAAATAAAGCAGGATAAAAGAAATTACAGTCGTGTTGGAACTCTCCTCAATGGGTTTGCCGCTTATCCTCACCGGATTAAAAATATTGGCATGGATCATCCTCTGAAATGTATTTGTAACATTCTTGAGTGCTATAAGGTGCCTTGCCATCTTGATATTTCCTGTAGAGGAACCTGTGCTTGCCCCGCTGAATAAAAGAAGAAACATTAGCAACATTCCGGCTGCCGGCCATAAAAGGTAATCCGCAGTAGCGTAGCCTGTGGTCGTAATAAAGGAGATTACCTGAAAAAAACCTTCCCTGAACGCAGTTTCAAGGGGTTTACCGGATTGCAGGACCAGAATAGACGCAGCAAATAATCCGGCAACGACTACCACAATCGTATAAAATCGCAGTTCCTCGTTCTTTCTGACCTTTAAGAACTGGAGTTTGATAATATTATAATAGACCACAAAACTGACTCCGGCCAGGAACATGAAAATTGCGATCACATACTGACTGTAATTCGAATAGAACATAATGCTCGAATTCCTGGTTGAGAAGCCCCCGGTTGCAATGGTCCCGAAACTGTGACAGATACTGTCGAACAATGTCATATCTCCCAGACAGAGCAGGATCACCTCAACGAATGTGAGGCCGACGTATACAAACATGATCCTGTATCCGATGGCTTTGGTTTTCGGATGTATTTTTTCTTTCAGTGATGATTCAAGACTGAAAAGCTGCTGACCTGTTATTTTGAGCGAGGGTAATATTATGATCACCAGTACTATTATGCCCAGACCGCCTATCCAGTGAGTTAGACTTCTCCAGAACAGAATGGAGAATGGAAGTATCTCCACATCGCTGATTATTGTAGCCCCGGTAGTTGTCACTCCCGATGCAGTCTCGAAGAAAGCATCGACGAATGATGGTACTGTGCCGCTGAAGACATATGGAAGTACTCCCACAACTGAAAAAAGGATCCAGGAAAAGCTGACTGAAAGAAAACCGTCACGTTTGTTTATTTTCCTGATGTCAGTCTTGATTGTTCCTGCTTTAACAGCGAACCACAGAAATGCAGATATGACAGCCGACCATATGAAAGGCTGCAGGGTTTCACCATAAATCGCTGCCACCGGAATGCACAGGATGAAAGCTGCTGTTTCAATCAGAAGTATCGGCCCGAGGATCCGAAGAATGATAAGTGGATTTATCAGTTTCATCCTGAATATAGAAGGATACAAATATAATGAGATTTGACATTATTATTCTAAATAACTGAAAGCCCGATCATGAGATATTATTATGTCCTAAATCAATTGATTGGTTATTGAAAAATTATATATTTGAAACTGACTCTGGCGATATTTCTAAATCATTAAAAATAATAACATGGGAAAAGTACTGGTAATTGGAGCAGGCGGCGTCGGTACCGTAGTTGTTCATAAAATGGCCTCCTTACCTGATGTGTTCACAAATATCATGCTGGCAAGCCGTACAAAGTCAAAATGTGATGCAATTGCTGAAAAAATCGGAGGAAACAGGATCAGCACAGCACAGATTGACGCTGACAAGGTGGCTGATCTGGTGAAGCTTATAAAGTCTTTTAAACCCGATATTGTGGTAAACGTGGCTCTGCCATACCAGGATCTTCATATTATGGATGCCTGCCTCGAAACAGGCGTAGCCTACCTTGATACTGCCAACTACGAACCTCTTGATGAGGCAAAGTTTGAATATAAATGGCAGTGGGCATACAGGGAAAAATATGAGAAGGCAGGACTGACAGCAATATTAGGTTGCGGATTTGATCCTGGTGTAACTTCCATCTTCACTGCCTGGGCCGCGAAGCATCATTTCGATGATCTGCACTATCTCGATATAGTCGATTGCAACGCAGGCGACCACGGCAAACCTTTTGCAACAAACTTCAATCCCGAGATAAATATAAGGGAAGTGACACAGAAAGGTAAATACTGGGAAAATGGGAAATGGGTTTATACCAGGCCGCACGAAATACATAAACCGCTTACCTATCCTGATATTGGTCCGAAGGAGTCATACTTGATTTATCACGAGGAGCTCGAATCGCTGGTGAAAAACTTTCCGACCCTCAAAAGAGCCAGATTCTGGATGACATTCGGACAGGAATACCTGACTCACCTGCGGGTGATACAGAATATCGGGATGGCGGGGATAGAACCTGTTATGTTCGACGGACGTGAAATTGTTCCGATCAAATTCCTCAAGGCCGTGCTTCCCGACCCGGGAGAACTTGGAGAAAATTATAAGGGATGGACATCGATAGGATGCAGGATTAAAGGCATCCGCGACGGAAAGGAGAAGACATATTATATTTACAATAACTGCAGTCATGAAGCTGCATACAGGGAGACAGGTACACAGGGAGTCAGCTATACCACCGGTGTGCCCGCTGCAATAGGAGCTATGATGTACCTCAGGGGAATATGGAAGAAACCGGGAGTCTTCAATGTCGAGGAATTTGATCCCGACCCTTTCATGGAGCAGCTCAATCTTCTCGGACTGCCGTGGGTTGAACT
>JAFGXX010000253.1 GCA_016936435.1 Bacteroidales bacterium | reverse complement strand
GTTTATGGTTTATAGTTTATGGTTTATGGTTTATGGTTTATGGTTTATGTTTATGGTGATAGCAGGATTGCATGATTGCATGATTGCATGATAATTTAAAAGATGGAAGAAAGTAAAACAAAAACGACCGCACAGGTTAAGATTAACGGAAATGAGGAGATCACGGGAGCAGAAGCCCTGTTGAGATCACTTATTGAAGAAGGTGTTGACACAATTTTCGGGTATCCCGGAGGTGCAATAATGCCTGTTTACGATAAACTGCTCGACTACCAGGGAAAACTCAGGCATCTGCTTACACGTCATGAGCAGGGTGCTGCACATGCCGCACAGGCTTATGCGATGGTAAGCGGCAAACCCGGTGTATGCTTTGCAACCTCCGGTCCGGGATCGACAAACCTTATAACAGGTATCGCAAATGCATTCCTCGATTCCGTTCCGGTGGTATTCGTTACAGCCCAGGTCGTTTCAAGCCTTATCGGGTCAGATGCTTTTCAGGAAACAGATATTCTCGGTGTGTCGATGCCTGTCACAAAATGGAACTGCCAGGTGAAAAAAGCCGCTGATATACCCGAAACCATAGCAAAGGCTTTTTATATTGCCACAACAGGTCGTCCCGGGCCTGTTCTTGTCGACATCACCAAAGATGCACAGATAGACAAGCTGGACTATAATTACAAGAAATGCAGTTACCTGAGAGCCTACAACCCGCACAAGCCACTGAATCTCAAATCTGTAGAGTCGGCAGCAATAATGATCAACCATGCCGAAAAACCATTGATACTCGCAGGGCATGGCGTTCTTATCTCGAAGGCCGAAAATGAGCTTAAGGAATTCGCCGAGAAAGCTGGCATCCCCGTGGCTCTTACTCTCCTCGGCCTCTCCGCCTTTCCGGCAGGACACAGACTCTATGCAGGTTTTCTGGGTATGCATGGCAACTATGCGCCGAACCTTATGACCAACGAAGCTGACCTGATCATTGCCATAGGCATGCGCTTCGACGACAGGGTGACGGGAAACCTTAAAAAATATGCCAAACAGGCGAGGATAATCCATATAGAGATCGATGAGGCCGAACTTAATAAAAACGTGCATGTCGACCTCGAGATCAACAGCGATGCACGGGAAGTTCTCGGGGCTCTGATCCCTCTTGTCAAACCTGCTTCACGTGAATCATGGATCAGGGAATTCAGAATATGTGATAAAATCGAATACGACCGTGTAATAAAATCAGAAACACAGCCCGGAGAAGGCGAGATAAAAATGGGCGAAGTCATACGCATGATCTCACAGCTTACAAACGGCGAAGCCATAATCGTGACGGATGTCGGCCAAAATCAGATGGCTGCTGCCCGCTACTATGAATTTAAAGTCCCGAATTCGCTTGTCACCTCCGGGGGAATGGGAACAATGGGTTTCGGACTTCCTGCTGCCGTCGGAGCAAAAACCGGACGACCCGACAGGCAGGTTGTCGCTTTCACCGGCGACGGAGGATTCCAGATGACCATACAGGAACTGGGGACCATCATGCATTACCAGATACCTGTTAAAGTAATTATCCTGAACAACAGTTTTCTGGGAATGGTAAGACAATGGCAGGACATGTTCTTCAAAAAAAGATACGCTTCCACCGAGCTTGTGAACCCGGATTTTGTTGCAATAGCAGGGGGCTTCGGGATCTCTGCTTCAAAAGTAATGAAACGGGAAGACCTTGAAGAGTCGCTGAAAATAATGCTAAACTCAGAAGGACCATATATCCTCGATGTTCAGATCGACAAGGAGGGTAACGTACTTCCGATGGTTGAGCCGGGAGCCTCAGTGTCGGAGGTGACACTCAATTATAAAGGATAAGTAAAAAAACTTCTTTTTGCTTATACGATGCTGTGAAATGCCGGCAAAGAGTAACATGAAATAATAAAAAAAATGGGAAACCAGGAATACACATTATCAATCTTCAGTGAGAATCATATAGGGATACTCAACCAGATCACAATTATACTGACCAGGAGACAGATAAACATAGAGAGCATAACTGCCTCCGAATCAGCGGTAGGCGGTGTTCACCTTCTTACCCTGGTCATAAAGACAACGCCCGAGATGGTAAGGAAAGTTGCCAAACAGATCGGAAAACTTATCGATGTTCTTAAGGTCTTCGTACATACGATTGACCAGATAATCTACCAGGAAATTGCCCTGTTCAAGGTTTCAACGCGGAAACTTATGTCGGGTAACAGTATCGATCAGTTCGTCAGGAAACATAGTGCACGGGTTCTGGAAGTATCGCCCGAATACATAGTACTTGAAAAGACAGGACACAAGGACGAGATCAACGAACTTTTCAGCAATCTTGAACCTTACGGTCTCTTGCAGTTTGCCAGGTCGGGAAGGGTGGCTGTCACCAGGCAGGTAAAAGAGCTTACCTCATACCTTAAGGAAATGGATGAGGCTACCAGGGTGAAGGAGGAATAGAAAAGACTGCAGGACTGCAAGACCGGAGGACTGCAGGACTGCAAGACTTAATAAAAGAAATAAATTAAAGCAAATACAGAAATATTCATTAAAACTAAATAAAATGGCAAAGATCGATTTTGGCGGAGTTATCGAAGAAGTGGTTACCAGGGAAGAGTTTCCGCTTTCAAAGGCCCGCGAAGTACTCAGCAATGAAGTTGTTGCAGTAATAGGTTACGGAGTTCAGGGGCCGGCTCAGGCCCTCAATATGAAAGAAAACGGTGTCAACGTTATCGTGGGGCAGGCACCGGAATTCAAAGCCGACTGGGATAAGGCTGTAAGGGATGGTTTTGTCCCCGGCGAGACTCTCTTCAATGTTGAAGAAGCAGCACAAAAAGGTACTATAATCCAGTATCTTGTCTCTGATGCTGCCCAGAGAGCTTTATGGCCGAAGATAAAACCTCATCTTACCACAGGAAAGGCTCTTTATTTCTCGCACGGGTTTTCAATTACATATAAGGAGCAGACGGGAGTCGTGCCCCCTGATGACATCGATGTAATTCTCTGTGCACCAAAAGGATCAGGGACAAGCGTACGACGCAATTTCCTGGCCGGAGCCGGTATAAATTCAAGTTTTTCCGTGTTCCGCGATCATACGGGAAAAGCACTTGAAAGGATACTGGCCCTGGGTATTGCGATAGGCTCAGGTTACCTCTTCCCCACCACCTTCGAAAAAGAGGTCTTCAGCGACCTTACAGGTGAACGGGGAGTACTTATGGGTGCTCTTGCCGGGATAATGGATGCCCAGTACAAAGTCCTCCGCGATAACGGGCACTCTCCTTCCGAAGCCTTTAACGAGACTGTCGAGGAGCTCACCCAGAGTCTTATCAGGCTGGTGGACGAAAAGGGTATGGACTGGATGTATGCCAACTGCAGTGCGACGGCACAGCGCGGAGCTCTCGACTGGAGACCACGGTTTATGGAAGCCACACTGCCGGTCTTCACTGAGTTGTACGACAGGGTGCGATCGGGAGAAGAATGCAGCAGGGTGCTGGAGTCGACAGGATCTTCAAACTATAAGGAACTGCTCGACGCCGAACTTGCTGAGCTCGGTAATTCAGAACTCTGGAGGACAGGAGCAGCAGTCAGAAAACTGAGACCTGAGAATAAATAATTTCAACAAATAAGTAAAAAGTATGGAAGAGAAAGTAATGATCTTCGACACCACTCTGCGCGACGGAGAACAGGTACCCGGATGCCAGCTCAACACTGTTGAAAAATTACAGATCGCCAGGGCTCTCGAGGAACTCGGGGTCGATGTCATCGAGGCAGGCTTCCCCATATCCAGTCCCGGCGACTTCAACTCGGTGATAGAGATATCAAAGGTTGTTTCGGAACCTGTGATCTGTGCCCTTACCAGGGCCGTGAAAAAAGATATTGAAGTTGCTGCCGAAGCTCTTCAGTATGCCAAAAGAAAGAGGATCCACACCGGGATAGGCACCTCTCCCTTCCACATAAAAAACAAGATCCGCACAACACCCGAAGAGATCCTGCGCAGAGCTGCCGATGCCGTTAAATATGCCAGAAAATTCGTCGAAGACGTTGAATTCTATGCTGAAGACGCAGGAAGGAGCGAAAATGAATTCCTTGCCAGGGTAATAGAAGCAGTCATCAACGCCGGAGCGACAGTGGTTAACATACCTGATACAACAGGCTATTGTCTGCCCGAAGAATATGGAGCCAAGATCCGCTACCTTAAAGAAAATGTTCCAAATATAGACAGGGCTGTGATATCGACACATTGTCATAACGACCTGGGTATGGCTACTGCCAACACCATTATGGGCGTTATCAACGGAGCCAGGCAGGTTGAAGTTACTATTAACGGTATAGGAGAAAGAGCCGGCAACACCTCACTCGAAGAGGTGGCAATGATAATTAAAAGTCATCACGACCTTAAACTCAGGACTGACATCAAATCGAAGAATATCTTCAGCACCAGCAGGCTGGTATCCACACTGATGAGCATGCCGGTACAGCCCAACAAGGCCATTGTGGGCAGGAATGCCTTTGCACATTCCTCAGGCATCCATCAGGACGGTGTACTTAAAGACAGGGAAAACTATGAAATAATCGATCCTGTTGAAGTAGGTGTTAAGGAATCCTCGATAATACTTACTGCACGAAGCGGAAGGGCAGCGCTGAACCACAGGCTTGAAATGCTCGGTTACACCCCGGGTAAGGAAGAACTCGATGAAATATATCACCGTTTTCTGCTCCTTGCCGACAAGAAAAAGGAGATCAATGATGAAGACATTAAGATCCTGATGGGTGAAGTTGCCCAGGGAGAAAAATCGCTTAAACTCGATTTGCTTCAGGTAACATGTGGAAAATCGGCAATCCCGGTTGCCACGGTGGGCATCCTGATAAACGGAGAGGTCCATACTGCAACATCTTCAGGAAACGGACCTATCGATGCTGCCTTCAGCGCCGTCAGGCAGCTGATCAGCAGAACGGTTCATCTTGAGGAGTTCCTGATCCAGGCTATAACCCGTGGCAGCGACGATATCGGAAAAGTACATATACAGATCGAACATGAGGAAAAGACCTATTACGGATTCGGTACCAATACCGACATTGTCACAGCTTCGGTGGAAGCCTTTATAGATGCAATTTCAAAAATAAAATAATCGCCCGATTTCATTGTTATGGTACCGAAAACACTATTTGACAAGATATGGGATTCACACGTGGTTAAGTCTGTCAGGGAAGGCCCGGATGTCCTTTACATCGACAGGCATTACATACATGAAGTGACCAGTCCGCAGGCTTTTGACGGACTGCGAAACAGGAATATCCGTGTGATGAGGCCCAACAGGACGCTGGCCACTGCCGATCACAACATTCCGACGCTTAACCAGCACCTTCCGATAGCCGATGACCTGTCACGAAACCAGGTAGATATGCTGCAGCAAAACTGTAAGGATTATGGAATAGAGTATTTCGGCCTGAATCACCCTAAAAACGGCATTGTCCATGTCATAGGCCCGGAACTCGGATATACTCTTCCGGGAATGACAATTGTCTGTGGCGACAGTCACACTTCCACTCATGGGGCTTTCGGGACCATAGCATTCGGTATCGGCACCAGTGAGGTGGAGATGGTACTTGCCTCCCAGTGCCTGATGCAGACGAAACCAAGAACCATGAGAATAAAAATCAACGGTTCCCCGGGCCACGGAGTGAGTGCAAAAGACCTTATCCTCTGGATAATCAGTCAGCTGACCACCGGAGGTGCAACCGGTTATTTCGTCGAGTATGCAGGTCCGGTAATCGAAGCCATGAGCATGGAAGAAAGAATGACAGTATGCAATATGAGCATTGAGATGGGAGCCAGAGGCGGTCTCATAGCTCCCGACCTGACAACATTTTCATACCTTAATAAAATACAGCCTCTTGCCTCCCGCCCCGATTTTAAATCACTGCTTCTCAGGTCGAGGTCACTGAAGTCGGATGAAGGAGCCCGCTTTGACAAGGAATACGAATTCGACGCGACTTCATTAAAACCCATGATCACCTACGGTACGAATCCGGGCATGGGCATGGCGATCGACGAATCTGTTCCTGATGGTATGAACTCAGAATCTTTCAACAAATCGCTCGAATACATGGGCTTCAGGCCGGGGATGAAGCTTATTGGTCATCCGGTAGATTATGTCTTTGTGGGAAGCTGTACCAACGGCCGTATTGAGGATTTGAGAGCCTTTGCATCCCTGGTAAAGGGAAGGCAGAAAGCTCCAGGTGTCACTGTCCTGGTAGTCCCGGGGTCGAAACAAGTTGAAAAACAAGCTATTGACGAAGGCATCGCGGACATCCTCAGGGATGCGGGTTTTGAGCTCCGCCAGCCAGGGTGTTCTTCCTGCCTGGCTATGAACGAAGACAAAATCCCTCCGGGAAAATACGCTGTCTCGACATCGAACAGGAATTTTGAAGGCCGGCAGGGACCCGGCGCCAGAACACTCCTGGCAAGTCCGCTTACAGCTGCTGCTGCTGCAGTGACAGGAGTGATAACCGACCCGAGGGATCTGTTAATAAAATAACAACAAATGGAAAAAAAGAAATTCGAAATAGTTGAATCAACCTGTGTCCCTCTTCCTTTTGAAAATATCGACACAGACCAGATCATTCCGGCCCGCTTCCTTAGCGCCACTTCCAGAGCCGGCTTTGGCGAAAACCTGTTTCGTGACTGGCGGTATGACAAAGCAGGTACTTTAAATCCTGATTTTGTGCTCAACAATCCCCAATTTTCAGGCGAGATACTTGTTGCAAAAAGAAATTTCGGTTGCGGATCCAGTCGTGAACATGCTGTATGGGCAATATCCGATTACGGATTCAGGGCTGTGGTATCGAGTTATTTTGCCGACATCTTCAAAAACAACGCCCTGAATAACGGCCTTTTACCCGTAACGGTCCCGGAATCATATCTTGGCAACCTGCTGGAAATGATACACAGGGATCCTTCAGTTACAGTAAGGATCGACCTGATAAATGAGACTATTTCGGTTCCGTCTGTAGGCATCTCTGTCAGATTTGAAGTCAATCCCTATAAGAAGGAATG
>JAFGXX010000252.1 GCA_016936435.1 Bacteroidales bacterium | reverse complement strand
ATTACCTCCCTTTATTTCATTAATAAACTGAAGACCACGTATTCCGTCGTCGGCAGGAGACATCTCCACAGTTATATCGGCAAATTTGCCTCTTCCTCCTGTCTGCTTCTTAAATACCTCACGGAATTCTGCTGTTGTTGTGATAGCTTCCTTGTATGCTACCTGAGGAACACCGCGGTTGCAAACCACATTGAATTCCCTTCTGAGCCTGTCGATCAGAATGTCGAGATGTAACTCTCCCATCCCGCTGATGATGGTCTGTCCGCTGTCGGGATCGACCTTTACCTGGAAGGTCGGATCTTCTTCCGCAAGTCTGGAAAGAGCCAGCGACAGCCTGTCGATGTCGGCCTGAGTCTTCGGTTCGATAGCGACTCCTATAACGGGGTCCGGAAAATCCATCGACTCAAGCACTACAGGTTTATGTATTGCACAAAGTGTATCGCCTGTCTTCAGATCCTTGAACCCTATCCCTGCGCATATATCTCCGGCGGAGATCTTTTCTCTCGGATTCTGTTTGTTGGCATGCATCTGAAACAGACGGTTAATTCTTTCCCTTTTACCGGTACGCGGATTAAGTACTGTATCTCCCGAATTGAGGACCCCTGAATAGATCCTCATAAAAACAAGTCTGCCTACAAAGGGATCTGTTGCTATTTTAAATGCCAGGGCTGCCATGGGGGCATCATCATCGGGTTCACGTGTCACCTCCTGGTCGTTCCTGGGATCCTTCCCGGTAACCGGTCCGATATCGAGCGGTGACGGCAGAAAGGCAGTTATTGAATCGAGCAGATTCTGAATACCTTTGTTTTTGAAAGAGGCTCCGCAGATTACTGGTACAGCATGCCCGGCAATAGTAACTTTCCTTAAGGCAGTGTAAATCTCATCCGCGGTTATGGAGTCATGATCCTCAATATATCTTTCAAGAAGTGTGTCGTCGGCCTCAGCGATGGCTTCAACCATTTTTCCTCTCCATTCCTCTGCTTCCCCGACAAGATCTTCGGGTATATCCGAAACGCTGAAGCTGGTAACCGGGTTATCCTTATCATAAATGATAGCCTTCATGGCAATAAGATCGACCATTCCGGCAAAATTTTCTTCTGCTCCTACCGGTATCTGAACAGGAACCGGATTTGCACCAAGTCTTTTTCTTATCTGCTGCACAACGCTGAAGAAGTCGGCACCGGCACGGTCCATCTTATTGACGAAAGCGATCCTTGGAACGTGATATTTATTTGCCTGCCGCCACACAGTTTCCGACTGGGGTTCTACTCCGCCTACGGCACAGAATACGGCAACGGCTCCGTCGAGCACCCGCAGCGATCTTTCCACTTCAACGGTAAAATCGACATGGCCGGGAGTATCGATAATATTTATCTTGTATTCTTCACCGCGGTATTTCCAGAATGTTGTTGTTGCAGCCGAGGTAATGGTAATTCCCCTTTCCTGTTCCTGGATCATCCAGTCCATCTGGGCATTGCCATCATGAACCTCCCCCATACGGTGTGTTCGTCCTGTATAAAACAGGATACGCTCCGTGGTGGTGGTCTTTCCGGCGTCGATGTGCGCCATGATGCCGATGTTCCTTGTATATTTGAGATTGTTATCCATTACCGGTGGCAAACGTCAGATATTTAAAACCGGAAGTGTGCGAAAGCCTTATTGGCTTCAGCCATCCTGTGTGTATCTTCTTTTTTCTTGTAGGCTCCGCCTTCAAGCTTGTATGCAGCCATCAGCTCGGCAGCAAGTCTTTCGGCCATGGAATGACCTGTGCGTTTGCGGGCGAATGAGATCATATTTTTCATACTGATGCTCACCTTACGGTCGGCTCTTATCTCCATCGGTACCTGGAATGTGGCACCTCCCACGCGGCGGGCTTTGACTTCGACCTGTGGGGTAACGTTTTCGAGAGCCTGCTTGAAGATCTCAAGAGGTGTTTTACCTTCATTCTTGAATTTTTCGCCAACTATATCGAGCGAATCGTAAAATATACTGTATGCGATGCTTTTCTTGCCACTGTACATAAGATTATTGACAAACCTTGTTACATAGGGATCCTTATATTTCGGATCGGGTAACATAATCCTCTTCTTTGGCTTTGACTTTCTCATTATCTTGTTCCTTTAATGTTACTTTTTAGGCCTTTTGGCGCCATATTTGGATCTTCTCTGTGTACGGCCGTCAACTCCCGATGTATCGAGAGCGCCGCGTACCAGGTGGTAACGGACACCCGGAAGGTCTTTAACCCTTCCACCCCTAAGCAAAACAATAGAGTGTTCCTGGAGGTTATGACCTTCTCCAGGTATATAAGCGTTCACTTCCTTCTGGTTGGTAAGCCTTACCCTCGCCACTTTTCTCATTGCCGAATTCGGTTTCTTCGGGGTGGTTGTATATACACGAACACAAACACCACGTCGCTGCGGACATGAATCGAGGGCCGGAGCCTTACTTTTATCTATAAGTTTCTTCCTGCCTTTTCGTACTAACTGTTGAATTGTTGGCATATTTCCAGTTTTTAGTATTAAAATCGTTCAAAAAAATGGTTTGCAAAGGTATTAATTTTATTTACTAATTAATCAAATGATCCAAAATTTTTCTCAACCATTGATGCATTCAAATACATCAGCAGCGCCGTAATGCCATTTTTCTGGTATTACGACATGTTCTGAAACCCTTTCCAATCAACCTTGCCCGTAAGTTATGAACAGGTCCCTTCCCGACTTTTCCCGATGAAATGTTTTATAAACTTACTTTTGAAGGAAAAACCGGTACTCCTGTGTTTCAAAAAACAGGCGCAAAGAAAATAAAAATTTTCTAATTATACGTTCTTTCTTAAACAGTTTTTAAAAAATTATTAATTTTGCCCCGCCAAATACGGTACTTTTTAAAAAATTCAACATAAAATAACCACAGCATTATGAAGACATACAATACTGACCAGATAAAGAACATCGTGCTCCTGGGGAATTCAGGATCAGGAAAAACAATTCTGGGTGAAACGATGCTCTTTCAGGGAGGCGTTGTTGAACGCAGAGGCACGATAGAAGGCAAAAACACAGCATCCGACTATCGTCCGATAGAACATGAGAACGGCAACTCATTATTTTCCACGGTACTTTACACTGAATACAGGAACAGCAAGATCAACATCCTGGATACACCCGGACTTGATGATTTCAGCGGAGGAGTGATATCATCCCTTTTCGCTGCCGATCTGGGTTTAATGGTCATAAATGTTCAGAACGGCGTGGAAGTGGGCACCGAAATTCATTTCAGACATGCTGAAAAAGCAGGCAAACCGCTAATGATTGTTGTAAACGGTCTCGATCACGAAAAAGCAAATTTTGAGAAATCATTTGAGATGATGAAAGAGAGGTTGGGCAACAATGTAACTCTGATTCAGTATCCCTTGAATGAAGGCGTCGGTTTCAACTCTGTCATCGACATCATTAAAATGAAAATGCTGGTTTACGGGAAAGAGGGTGGTAAAGCTGAAATAGCAGATATCCCTGCTGATCAGTTAGACAGAGCAACGGAGCTGCATAATGCACTTATAGAGAAAGCAGCGGAAAGCGACGAGGAACTTATGGAAGCCTTTTTCGCGAACAACACCCTTAATGAAGGTGAAATACGCAAAGGCATTGCAAAAGGACTGGCCAGCTGCGGCATGTATCCTGCTTTTTGTATCTCCGCAAAACATAACATCGGAATCGACAGCATCATGGATTTTATCGTCAGTGAGGCGCCCTCGATAACTGATATGCCGGCACCAAAAGACAAAAAAGGCAATGAAGTAAAGGTTGATCCTTCAGGACCTGCATCATGTTATGTTTTCAAATCTTCGATCGAAGAACATATAGGGGAGATCAATTATTTCAGGGTTTTTTCGGGAAAAATAACAGAAAACCTCGATGTCCTTAATTCAAGCAACAATACAAAGGAAAGGCTTGCACAGTTGTATGTATGTGCAGGAAAAAACAGGACCCGTGTTACAGAGCTTCATACCGGAGATATAGGAGCAGTAGTGAAACTCAAGAACACAAAGATGGGGCATACACTCAATGCTTCAGGCGTCGACAGGGAATATGAAGGAATAAAGTTCCCCGCACCCAAATACAGAACGGCCATTAAGGCTCAGAGTGAGAGTGATGATGAAAAACTGGGAGAAGCCCTGTACAAGATACATCTCGAAGATCCGACGATTGTGGTGGAATATTCGAAGGAACTTAAACAGATAATCGTTCACGGTCAGGGTGAATACCACCTGAACATAATGAAATGGCATCTCGACAACATCTATAAGATACCCACGAACTTCAATCCTCCGCGCATACCATACCGTGAGACAATCACCAAACCGGCACAGGCTGATTACCGCCACAAGAAACAGTCGGGAGGTGCAGGGCAGTTCGGAGAGGTTCATCTTATCATTGAACCTTATCTGGAAGGGTCTGCCGAGCTTAACATGATGAAGTTCGGAGGCAAGGAGATTAAGCTTTCTGTCAGGAACAAGGAAGAAATAGACCTGGAATGGGGAGGAAAGCTTGTATATGTAAACTGTATTGTTGGAGGCTCTATAGATGCCCGTTTCATGCCTGCAATACTGAAAGGTATAATGGAAAAAATGGAAGTTGGTCCGCTTACAGGCTCCTATGCACGCGACATCAGGGTATATGTTTATGACGGGAAGATGCACCCTGTCGATTCAAACGAAATATCGTTCAGGCTGGCCGGAAGGAATGCCTTCAGTCAGGCCTTCAAGAATGCGACCCCGAAGATACTCGAACCTGTTTACGAAGTTGATATCATGGTTCCTTCCGACCGTATGGGCGACGTCATAAGTGACCTCCAGGGACGCCGCGGGATGGTTCTGGGAATGTCGAGCGAAAAACGATTTGAGGTCATCAAGGCAAGAGTGCCGCTGGCCGAAATGAATAAATACTCTACCGCGTTGAGTTCGCTTACCGGCGGACGCGCCATGTATACAATGAAATTTGCTGAATATGCACAGGTTCCCGGTGATGTCCAGGAGGCTGTGATAAAAGCTTATACTGAAGAGGAGGAAGAGGAATAAAAATTTAAGTCGGTCATATAACCCTTCCTATACATATTTATTATTAATTCATTGCTATACTTTGTGTTTAGGGCACCTCTAATAACTTCTGATTAAATTCTCAAAGTCCAAAAACAGTGATTTTCCATTGTATTTAAAAGTAAGCGTTTTGTCTTTTTTCTCTGCATTTACATAAGGAGAATCGTAACGGCTGTAATTCGTGTTTATTTTTTTACCATCAAGCTTAAAATCAGCACTAAATTTCAACTGGTAATTTTTACCATTTGATTGATAAGCTAATTCGAGCGTTTCCTGATTAAAATTTACCTCATTGTTATTTATCCTTTCTACAAATTCATCAAATGAACCATCTTCCGTTTCTGATCCGGCTTCAGTAATCCAAAATGTTTGCTTTTCTTTTTGAATAATATCATCGTTTGCATCATCCCTGAATTTGAAATCATTTGCTCCAATAAGGGCACAATAGGTTTCTCCTTTTTTGCCAAATACATAATTCCCGTCAATAAATGCTGTGTCAAATTTTTCGGTGGGGAAATAGGCATGGGTATAATCAAGCAATGCCATTTCCATCATTCCCTTTTTTTCAGGAATATTGTATATGGAAAGGTTTACATATTTATCCTGAACAGAATGGGGAATATGTCCGTAGCTCACCCAGTAGTTTGGGGATGAAAAATTTATATCTTTTTCAAGAGCCGGATGATTATGGAAAATACTAAAGTGGTTTTTAATATTCATCCCAAAAATATGCTGCTGAGAGCCATAAGTACCGGGATGGTAACTCTGTGCCGTGTACATGGAATAATCTTTAGTTTTATAAGTATATGTATCGCCTTTTTGAATGGCGGCACCATTGGTTTGCAGATTTAGAATTCGGACTATAACTGGTTCTAAATGAAGCCAGTTTATTAGAGTAAAATCCAGTGTTTTAAAATCTTTAATAAAATCGTTAGAGAACATGTTGCAGTTTCTAATGTGTGTCATGGAATTTCTGACTATCTCAGGATTTGTAAAACATTCCATGCCCCATTGCATCATCATGCTCCGGTTATCTGTCCCGTAATATCCTTCTGTTTTTAATTCTGAAATATCCAAACCGTTGCTTTGCTTTATGATTACGTTCGATGAATCTTTTGCAATTTCTACCAAAACAGGCGGGAGTTCATATTTTTGGGTTGTCATCATGCCATAGGTCATTCCCGGACCATTTTCTTTGCCATCTCCCCAAAAGTATCTGGTTATTCCTCCAAGTGTTGAACCTGTGCCTCCTTTACGGTTTCTCTCGTAAGCACGGCCACTGACACTGATAAACATGGTGTTTATATTTTGTGCAGCCAAATCGTAGAAGAGCAAATCCATGACAATCTCGCTCTTTTTTACGATTTCTTCATCCCTGGCAAAATCAATTAGGTTTATTAAGGGCCCAATGTCTTCTGTGTAATAGGTACCCGAATAGAACTCTGTAAAGCCGTAATTCCAGCGCATTTCCAACCAGTCAAGTATTCTTTTCCCGGCTTTATTCATGTGTTGTTTACCAGTTAAACCGCTATTCTGAAAAATTGTATCCGGATACATTTGACCGACCAAATATTCCGCTGTAGCGAAAAGAATTTGGTGATTCTCACTCCAGTAGCACATTGAGTTTTCACCCGGTTCATCCCACCAATACCTGAATTTAAAGAGCACTTCTTCAATTTTTGCTTTATACCCTTCAGGAATCTGGTCGCCCGCTTCGTATAAAATACGTACCAGATTTACGAGCCTGAAATCGGAACAATCATATTCTGCTTTTACATACTCAAGTGTTCCATCCAGCAGGTTCCAGTCAATCTCAGTTTCCCCATTTGCTAATTTATATTGGATCTCATCTACCCGGATATCCAATTTTTCGGTGGGCCGCCTGAGGGTAATTTTATATTTTGAAATGCGGATTGTATCAACAACTACTGTGGTTACAATTACCAATAGTAATAGGTAGAATAAGTATTTAATCTTGATTTTTTTCATCTCATTATAATTTTTAATTTATTCTGCATCCGATGGAATTCATCATTTATTATCACTAGTGTATGTCTAAAATAATAATAAGAGGGGTACTCCCCAAAGGTTTCCCCCAATGTTGTAACTTGGTTTTTGCGAAAATCAAATACAACATGGGTAAAATTACAGAAATAAAATTAGTCGGACAGCCGAATTTATGGCTTGACTTTAAAGAGGTTCTTATTATTGATTCGACGACAATCCGGTTATTCAGTGATCTACTTAAGGGAGTAGGCCGTAACCCCAAGGGAGACGGAAAGAAGAAAGGTGAAATGAAGGTCCATATGCTGATTGATGCAGTTCAATCGGTTGGAAGATTTATCAAAATGACATTGAGAAAGGTCAGTTATCAGGATCAGCAGAACCGCTATTTTGATTTTCTGACAAACAATTTTGATATATCAGCAGAAGATGTCGCATTCCTCTACAAGAAAAGATGGGGTATTGAGATACTGTTCAAGAAAATGAAAAAGAACTTCCATTTACACTACTTCTACGGTGAGAATGAGAATGCCATCTATACACAAGTCTGGTGTACATTAATAGCCCAACTGCTATTAACAGTGACACAGAAGATCGCCCAGGCTAAGAAAGCCTTCTCAGTTGTAGCCTCATTGGTTCGAATCCATCTGATAAGCAATCTGGATGTAAATGAGCTACTGCGGAGTACAAAAAGAAGTTTTAAAAGCAAATCGATCCCTCCAGGCTTACAATTATCCTTTAATATACAGGGAGTCTGTTTTTAGACGTAAAATATGATACTTGATAATCAAATATTTATGAGTACAAATCAAGAATCTAAATTATTAATCGGATAACAGTGATTTATTATGTTTCTCTTGCATGTAGGATAGTAAATGAATCGTTTCATCATATTTAATTTTTTGTTTTTAAATGTTCAAGGAACTTCTGGAAAGTATTGATTTCCGGTTCGCGTACATTGTATATATTCTACCATTATCCGCGTTTTATACCATTCAGATATATATCAACATTGGAGTTTTTAGAGATGCCCTGTTTATAATCAGAGAGGCTGTCCCCGGGGGACAGCCTCTCCTTTTTTATACTCTATCCGACGATTTATTCAGGATAAAGAGGATTCTGTTTCAGCAGGGGTGCCTTGTTGAGCTCAGATCTTGGAATAGGCAGCCAGTATTGTTTTGCACTCATCACATTGTCGGTATGTGCCTTGATCCATTTCCAGGTAGTAACAATTGTACCGTCGGTATTTTTAACCTCCAGGATATCAATTCCTCCGAGTGGAGGTGTCATCTTTTCGATCATGATCTTCCATCTGCGGATATCGTACCACCTGCTCTCCTCAGCATATAGCTCAACTCTCCTTTCGTGGCGCAGGGCTTCCTCGATATCGCCGGTAAAATCGGGCAAACCGGCCCTGTTCCGTATCATGTTAATATAATCGGTTGCCACTCCGGTTTCTCCCAGCTCCAGGCAGGCTTCAGCATAATTAAACAATATTTCCGCAAAGCGCATGTGAATCCAGACATTCTGGTTATTCTGTATATCACCATTGCTGGTATCGTCCATGGTTTTCTTGGTAAGATATCCTCCATAGCAACCATTTCCCGGTGACAGAGGCCCTTTACGGGTATCGAGACCAAACACATCGGTATAAGATCCGTCGGGAGCCATTGTCCGGTGAGTACGTCTTTCATATATCCCCAAGGGGTCGCGGGGCTGAAGATTCACAGGACGTTGCTGCCATACAGCACTGTCGTATAGGAAAGTAGCATAGAACCTTGGCTCGCGATCATAATAAGGATTCTCGTGACCGAATGTTGCTGAAATGTTCTTATAATTCATATCAGCATCAATCTCGAAATGATCGAAGAATTTTGAACCGTCGCTCATATCATAATCATCGATCACCTGCTGCAAAGGACCATTTCTCCCGAAACAATTGATACCGTTTGGTCCACATCTCTGGTTCTGCCGGTGTGTTCGTCCAAGAGCCATATCAAACTGCAGTCCCCAGATTATTTCATCATTGGCAAGTGTATACGATTTGAACAGTTCAAAATAGTTTTTAGCCACAGCAGCCTGATCAGGCGCCCCGAAATCAGCCAGTTTTGGATATCCGTTTGCAGCTCCAAGATCTATGACCGCTTTGGCGGCATTCTTTGCCAGCGTCCAGAGAGCTGTTCTGTTTGGTGCCGGCACATAACCTACAAGGTTGTTTGTTACCGTCCCGTCAGCTGTAAGATCACTGGCGGCAAACAACAGTATCCTTGATTTTAAGGTCAGTGCTGCCTCTTTTGTGGGCCTTCCCAGTTCCTGGTCGGCCTTTAAAGGAAGTAAAGCCGCAGCATCATCGCAGTCTTTAACGATGAAATTGACCGTTTCCTCGAATGTTGCTCTTTCGAGGTTTTCAAAATCATCACCCAGCTTATTGGCAGTGGAAAAAAGCGGAACACCCCCGTAAAGCCGGCAGAAATTATGGTAAATAAACGCCCGCAGGAATAAAGCTTCACCTTTTAAAATATCAGTTTTGGCTTTTACCCCTGCCTGTTCAGAATCCGGATATTTATCCGCAATACCGTCAATATTATCAAGGAACAAATTGACCCTCTGTACACTACCCCAATTGGTCGTATTCCATCCCAACCAACTGGGTAATCCTGACTGGACGTCTGCTGACATGGTACCTAAATTATAAGACTGGGAACTGCTTCCCCTTCCAACCGGCATTTCATCACACATCGAACCCAGCATCACTGAACTAATAGGGTTATTTAACGCATAATAGGTGTAATTAAGATAAGCGCTGGCAAGAGCCGGGTCTGACCAGACAGTTGCATCAGAATATGAATCCAGCGGTGTCTTATCAAGCAGTTTCGATTCACATGCCGAAAGCAGAAGAACCGGAATGAATGACAATAAAATATATTTAAGCTTTTTCATAATATTTGATTTATTGATTAACATCAGAACGCGACTTTTGCACCCAAGGCAATAACCCTGTGAAGAGGATAGCTCGTAACACTAGAGACTTCCGGATCGTGTTTGTAGGCAAAGGCATTATAGAGCAAAGCCAGGTTCTGACCTGATAAATAGATCTTCAGACTTTGCAGTTTAATTCTCTTTAATATATCCTGAGGCAGATTATATGCTATCTCAAGGTTTTTCCATCTCAGGAAAGCATGATTATGATAGTCGAAGTCTGTCAGATAATCAGCTCTCCAGTAATCTTCAGTTCTCTCAAATGCCCTGGGTTTAGATGCTGTTTTATTATCAGGCGTCCACCTGTCGTCGGCATAATACTCCCAGTAATTACCCCATGTTCCCATGATTGGAAAATTAGCCCTGTACCACGTATTTCCGACACCCTGGAATAGAGTGGTTAATGAAAAATTCTTCCAGCCCAAAGCGATGGTCACACCATAGGTAATCTCGGGAATTGTGGTAAAATCATAAATTATCCTGTCGTTTGAATTTATTACCCCGTTCGTGTCATAGTCCTGAATAATGATACCTCCGCCGCCGCCCGAATTGGCAGCATAAGGATCAGACACCCTTGGGTAGCCGGGCATATCAGCTGCATCGTCAAATACTCCAATGGCATTATACTGAAGAACCGAACCTATAGGATGCCCGGTATACTGCTGCCATTCCACTGCCCTTGCAGGTTCGTCATATTCCACTATTTTGTTTCGTGAGAAGGCAAAATTCGCATTCACAGAGTAGCTGAATGACCCTGCCCTGTCGCTGTATCCGAGGATCGTTTCAAAACCTTTGCTGTCGACGATACCGAAGTTTTCATCAGGCAAAGTAATTCCTGTAAAACCAGGAACCGCAGCATCTCTTTTCCAGAGAATGTTGGAACGTCTCTGATAAAATGCATCAACATCCCATATTAATCTTCCTGATAACCACTGAGATTCAAATCCGCCGTTATAGATGTTTGCTACCTCCCAGGTTATGTTGGGATTGGGGATACTGGATTGACTCAGGCCTGCAACGTAGTTCTTGGATGATCCGAAAACAAACCCTCTGTTGAACCCATAAAGGGTAAGATACTGAAATGCAGCAACAGCATCATTACCCATCTGCCCCCATGAAGCTTTGAGCTTTAAATAGTTGATGAAGGGGACATTGTTCTTCCAGAAATCTTCACTCGATACTCTCCAGCCCACAAGCACGCTAGGAAAAGTGCCCCATCGTCCGGCATCTTGCGAGAATCTGAGTGATCCGTCACGTCTTAAGGTAAATTCAAACAGGTACTTTTCGGAATAATTATAGGTTGCTCTTCCAAAGTAGTTTAACCTTGCGTCGATTCCGACAGATGAAGCATTATTCATTTCATCAGTACCTCCCGCATTCAGGTAGGGAAGCTGATCGGAGATAAAATACCTGCGGTATCCCTGTATTCCCTTGGTCAGGTAATCGGTACTTTCAACAGCAATAAATCCGGCGACAGAATGTACTCCGAAAGTCCTTTCATAACTCAGCTTGAGGCTGTTGGTAATCCTTCTTGCATCAGTATAATAGTCTGTCAGTCTTGGATCTGAAAATCTTGCCCTTGGGATTCCCGAAAGAAAGTCTGATCCATCTTCTTTGCCTGTGTTTCCGGCAGCAAGGTATCCGGTTTTATCAAAGAAGTATAAGGTAACTGGTTTTTCAAAGAATTTCCTTACCCTGAAATACATATCGTAGGCATAGTTGCCATTGAGCGTGAGTCCCTTCACCCATGGTATCTTAATTGTTGCCGTAAGCATGGGATTGATACGATAATTCTTGTCATCGTCGAACCCGCCATCGAAACTCGATATAGCAAGAGGCTGATCGCCATATTCAATATCAGGCCCATAAAAGCCATTGGGCCATACTGCGGGAGAATTCGGGAAATTCCTGATCAGGCCGTTGAAGATAGTACTGGTGCTTCTGGTCGGGAATGTCTTATCTTCCTCGGATGCGTTAATATCAAAATTGACGCTGATAAATTGATTGATCTGGACATCAAGGTTGGTTTTCAGATTGTATCGCTTGTATGTTGTCGCGCTTTTCTTATACGTACCGTTATCGGACTGCGTGCCAAAGGATGCAAAATATCTGAAAGTCTTCGAACCGCCTGTAACCCTGAAAGTGTGGTGACTGGTGTTTGTCCATTTCTTGAAAGTCTCTGCGAACCAGTCAGTATTGGGATGTGTCCAGGGGTACTCACCGGATTTATATTTTTCAATATCATCCGCTGTATAAGTGACACCTTCATTCCTGTATGTCTTAACCTCGTTGATCATCTGGGCATAGGTTGCAGCGTCGGTCATTTCGGGCAGAATGGTAGGCTGGCCCCATCCCTGATAAAAATCATATTCAAAGCGTGCTGCACCCTCAGAGCCTCTCTTTGTAGTAATAAGGATAACCCCGTTGGCAGCCCTTGATCCGTAAATACCTGCCGATGCATCTTTCAGAACGGTGAGGCTTTCAATATCGCCGGGTTCTATTGAATTCATATCGCGTTCTGGAATTCCGTCGACAACTATCAGGATCGAATTATTTCCGAGGGTATTCTGACCTCTGATAAGCAGATCAGCATTATCACGCCCCGGTTCCCCTGTTGTCTGTTGTACAACCAGCCCTGGTAAGCGGCCTCCAAGAGACTGTGATAGTGTGTTGGTTGGCGAGGCAGTAAGCTCCTCAGTAGACACAGTGGTCACTGAGCCTATTACATTCACCTTTTTCTGGGTACCGTAACCAACAACCACAACTTCATCAAGAGCAAGCTCCTCGGAAGCCAGTATGAAGTCAATAACATTACGTTCACCAACTGGTGCTTCCTGTGTCACATAACCGATAAAAGATGCAGAAATAACTGCATTGCGATCCGGCACTGTCAGTGAATATTTTCCATTGATATCTGTAGATGTTCCAATGGTTGTTCCTTTGACAATCACGTTAACCCCGACGAGCGGATCTCCGTTCATATCAACAACTGTACCGCTCACGAGTATCTGCTGGGTTATTTCAGCAGCAGCTATATTTGCCGGAAGACTCCAGCAAAAAAACATCAGGAGAAGTAAGAACTTCCCCAAAAAATACAATAAATTCTTACTCCAAACACAATTTTTCAGTGTTTGTGGTAACAGGCAGTTTTCTTTCATATTAAAAAAAGATTTAGTAAATAAAACTCTTCAGACTCCCCTTAACGGGATATTTAGAAAATTTTAAACAGTTTTTAAAAAAGGGCACGAGCCCTCAGTAAAGGAGCAAACCAGGAGTAATGATCTTGTTCATAGGCATTTAGGTTAAGGTATGGTTAAAAACGAATTGGTTAGGCTATATAAATTTACATTTTTTTTTAAACTGAGATAAGGTTTTAACAAAAAAAATTCAAAAAAAAGCCGGCATTTCTGCCGGCT
>JAFGXX010000062.1 GCA_016936435.1 Bacteroidales bacterium | reverse complement strand
TGTGTTCATCTGCAACCACATGAGCACCCTGGAGACGATGATCCTGCCAGGGCTCATATCTCCTCACAGGCGGGTCACCTTCGTTGTGAAGGAAAGCCTTGTGAAGCATCCCCTGTTTGGCGATGTGATGAAGTCGAGAAACCCGATAATAGTAGGCAGAACTGATCCCAGGAAAGATCTTGAAGCTGTGATGAATGGGGGGATGGAACTTTTGTCGAAAGGCATATCGCTGGTTATATTTCCTCAAAGTACGAGAAGCGTGGTTTTCAGACCGGAAGACTTTAACTCCCTGGGTATAAAACTGGCTAAAAAGGCAGGAGTTAAGGTAGTCCCTGTGGCCCTAAAAACCGATTTCTGGGGGAATGGCAGTATAATCAGGGAAGTGGGACCCATCGACCGCCACAAACCCATATTCATTAAGTTCGGAGAACCCTTCAGTATAACCGGAACGGGAAAGGAAGAAAACCAGAGGATAATTGACTATATCGTATCCTCACTTGAGGAGTGGCAGAATGAATCAGCCTGACGGGCTTATGAAGAATTAATTAACAACATTTCAGAGTATAAACAATGTTTGCCGGAATATTCCAGAAATTCCGGCTTTTTTTTGAGTGTAACATTTACATTTAATAGAAATAATTTCATAGATTTGTAGAAGAGTACACAGAACCATTTTAATAGCCTGTTAATCAGTTAAAACCTTTGATATCTTTGAATCAACCTAGTTTCAACTTCTTAAACTAATTATGTTAATATGGCAACATTGGATTGGATTGTCCTGGGACTATTTTGTCTTGCCCTTGTTGGGATCATTATCTGGGTGACCAGCAAGAAGAATGAAACCTCTACAGATTATTTTCTGGCAGGGCGTGATGCGACATGGCTCGTAATAGGAGCATCTATCTTCGCCTCAAATATCGGATCGGAGCACCTGGTCGGACTTGCAGGGGCAGGCGCTTCAAGCGGGATGGCAATGGCCCACTGGGAGATGCACGGATGGCTCATCCTCATTCTGGGCTGGTTTTTTGTCCCCTTCTATTCACGGAGCGGGGTTTTCACCATGCCTGAGTTTCTTGAAAAAAGGTATAACAAGGGGGCACGCAGTGTGCTGTCGGTGATCTCACTTGTTAGTTATGTCTTTACCAAGGTTGCCGTAACTGTTTATGCAGGTGGCGTTGTCTTCAAGCAGGTTTTTGGAATTGAGTCGATGTTCGGTATCGATTTCTTCTGGATCAGTGCTGTAGGCCTTGTAGTCCTGACAGGTATCTACACCACTCTGGGAGGCATGAAAGCAGTTCTCTGGACATCCGTCCTTCAGACTCCGATACTTCTCGTGGGTTCGCTTGCGGTGCTGGTTATAGGGCTTATTAAACTGGGCGGATGGAACGAAATGATGGAAATATGCAGGGCAGTTCCGGTAAATGCCGAAGGCAATACCATGACAGAACTGATGAGGTCGTCCAAAGATCCGGATTTCCCGTGGACAGGCGTTATTCTCGGTTCTGCAATCATAGGTTTCTGGTACTGGTGCACCGACCAGTTTATTGTTCAGAGAGTTCTTTCGGGAAGGAACCAGGCAGAGTCAAGGAGGGGAGCTATCCTCGGAGCTGCATTCAAGCTTACTCCTGTATTTATCTTCCTTATCCCGGGTATGATAGCCTACGCGCTGAATTACAAGGGAATGATCCATCTTCCCGATTCCGACTCAGCATTTTCGGTACTGGTTAAAGATCTGCTTCCGGTGGGTTTCAAAGGACTCGTGGTGGGAGGTATCCTGGCAGCCCTGATGAGCTCACTGGCTTCACTGTTCAATTCCTCAGCTACTCTCTTTACGGTTGATTTCTACGAGAAGTACAAACCCAATGCCACCGAAAAAGAACTTGTGAAAGTAGGAAGAATAGCCACAGTTGTGGTGGTGGTACTTGGTGTATTATGGATCCCTGTAATGAGAGGCCTTGGCAAAGTTCTGTATGCTTACCTGCAGGATGTCCAGTCACTTCTTGCTCCGGGAATTGCTGCAGTGTTCCTTCTTGGCATCGCTTCCAAAAAAACGACACCAAAAGCCGGGCTATGGGGTCTGCTGGCAGGATTTACCCTGGGAATGATAAGGCTCGGTCTGAATGTGTTTTCAGGATCTATTGCAGAAGAAAGTCTTATTTACAAGGTCTTTCTGGCACCAAACTGGCTTCATTATGAGATCGCTCTCTTCTTTATTGTGATATTCCTTATGCTGGTGATAAGCAAATTCACTCCCAAAGCCGATCCTGTTGCAATAAGAGGACTGTATGTGGGTTCGGCAACGGCAGAAGAAAAAGCTGTTACAAGAGCAAGCTGGAACAACTGGGATGTAATCTTCTCGGCTGTAGTAATTGTTGTAATAATTCTATTCTATATCTATTTCTGGTAGAATGATCTGCTTAATCTAATATTTACCCGATATGAGCAAAACAAAAAATAAAGAGGTCTGGTTTGTTACCGGAAGCCAGCATCTGTATGGTCCTGAAACACTTAAACAGGTTGCTGCCGACTCCGGGAAGATTGCCGCAGCACTCAATGCCTCAAAAAAAATTGTCGCAGGAATAGTTTTCAAGCCTGTGCTTACAACACCCGAGTCAGTTTATGAACTATGCCTTCAGGCAAACAACGACAGGAATTGCATTGGACTCATCACCTGGATGCATACCTTTTCACCTGCAAAGATGTGGATAAAAGGACTGTCGGTACTCAACAAACCCTTTCTTCATTTTCATACCCAGCTTAACAGGGATATTCCATGGGGAACTATCGACATGGATTTCATGAACCTTAACCAGTCGGCTCATGGCGACCGCGAATTCGGGTTCATAGGAACGAGAATGAGACTAAGTCGTAAGATTGTGGCAGGTCATTACGAGGATACTGAGGCTGTCGACAGGATAGCAATATGGATAAGGGCTGCCACCGCTTTCGACGATGCCCGCAACATGAAAGTGGCAAGGTTCGGCGATAACATGCGCGATGTGGCAGTTACCGAAGGCGACAAGGTGAGCGCTCAGATCAGGATGGGCTATTCTGTCTACGGTTACGGTGTGGGCGATCTTGTAAAAGCTGTTAATGATGTTTCTCCTTCATCGGTGAAAAAGATTGTTTCGGAATATGCCGGCATGTATAAAATGACAAAAGAGGTTGCAGCCTCAGACTCACTGAAGGAGGCAGCACGCATCGAAGCCGGGATGGAAGCATTCCTTAAGGCAGGTAATTTCAAGGCCTTCACCACAACATTTGAGGATCTCCACGGACTGAAACAACTTCCGGGCATTGCAGTGCAGAGGCTTATGTCTGCAGGATACGGCTTCGGAGCTGAAGGAGACTGGAAAACAGCAGCTCTTGTCCGTTCCATGAAAGTGATGGCTGAAGGATTAAAAGGAGGGACTTCTTTCATGGAAGATTATACTTATCATTTCGATCCGAAAGGGATGAGAGTGCTTGGAGCCCACATGCTTGAGGTCTGTCCTTCAATTGCTTCCGGTAAACCGAAAGTGGAGATACACCAGCTTTCAATAGGAGGTAAGGCTGATCCGGCAAGGCTGGTATTCACCACCGCCCCCGGCAAAGGGATCAACGTTTCGGTAATTGACCTGGGTAACAGGTTCAGAATGATAGTGAATGACGTTGAAGTGGTTAAATGCCCTGAAATGCCTAACCTGCCGGTAGCAAGTGTTCTCTGGAAACCCATGCCCGACCTGAAAACAGGGGCTGCCGCATGGATAATGGCAGGAGGAGCCCATCATACCGGTTTCAGTACTGCACTCGATTCGGAATACCTTGAGGATCTTGCTGATATGCTCGGTGTGGAATTTGTTCACATAGATGATAAATGTGACCTTTCTTCCCTTAAGAAAGAACTGAGATGGAATGAAGTCGCATGTTACATCACAGGCGGAATAAAATAAAAGCTGTTAATTCAATTAACAATAAATCTTCCTGTAAGGGATATTTATGGAACTGTATTCAGAGTATCCGAAACACCTGGTTGCAGTCGATTGTATAATTTTCGGGTACGATATTATCGAAAAGGAGATAAAGCTTCTTCTTGTCAAACGAAGCTTCAGCCCCGCAAAAGGAGAATGGTCCCTTGCCGGCGGTTTTGTCGAGAAGAAAGAAAGTCTTGACGTAGCTGCATGCAGGATACTATGCAATCTGACAGGTCTGAAAAATGTTTACCTGAAACAACTACATTGTTACGGTGATAATGAAAGAGATCCGGGAGCCAGGGTTATCTCAGTGGCATACTGGGCTCTGATAAAATTAAAGGATATAGATACCGATCTTGCAGGCAGTAACGGAGCTCGCTGGCAGTCAATGAAAAAGCTTCCGCAGCTGATATTTGATCATGACAGCATGGTCGCAAAAGCCCTTGTTGAACTAAAGCTGCAGATCAAAATCAAGCCTTTAGGCTTCGAACTGCTGCCTGAAAAATTCACCCTGGTCCAGATGCTCGATCTTTATGAAGCGATTTACCAGAGACGCATCGATAAAAGGAATTTCAGGAAAAAAATCCTTTCAATGGATATTCTCGAAAAGCTTGACGAGAAAGAGAAGCAGACATCAAAAAAAGGTGCCTACTACTACAGGTTCATTGTCGGAAGATATAATAAGCTTGTTGAAAACGGATATTATTTCAATCTTGATGTAAATTAGATTTTAATTTCAGCTGAGAACAAGGATTTTGAAACACAACATATTGATATTATGCTCGATACATTAAAAATTACTGTCTACAGGGCTAACCTCGACCTCGTAAATGAGGGTCTGGTGATACAGACCTGGGGTAACGTAAGCGGACGCGACAACGAAACCGGACTTATTGTCATAAAACCGTCGGGTCTAAGCTACAAATCGATGAAACCTGACGACCTGGTCGTCATTGATATGGAAGGAAATGTAGTGGAGGGAAAGTACCGCCCTTCAACCGATGCCCCGACTCATCTCATGCTCTATAGAGAATTTGCCTCAATAGGAGGTATCGTCCACACACATTCCACCTACGCAACTTCATGGGCTCAGGCAGGAAGGGACATTCCCGCCTTCGGTACCACACATGCCGACCATTTTTACGGAATGGTGCCCTGTACCCGTAAACTGACAGAATATGAGGTGCATAAAGAATATGAGTCAAATACGGGGAAGGTAATTATCGAACGACTGGGCATTTTTGATCCCCTGGCAGTCCCTTCTGTTCTTGTCAACAGCCACGGGCCTTTCAGCTGGGGAATAGATGCCGAAGACGCAGTAAATAATGCCGTGGCGCTGGAAGAAATTGCCAGGATGGCTTTTTATACAGTTCTGCTGGGACAAAGGGAGCCTGTGGATAAGTATTTACTGGATAAGCATTTCAGCAGAAAACACGGGAAGGATGCCTATTACGGACAGAAAAAGGAGAAATGATAATAATTATCTGATATGCAAAAGAAACATGTTATCGGTATTGATTATGGTACCGATTCAGTACGCTCGGTAGTAGTCGATACCGGAACGGGAGAAGTCGTCGGCAGCGGTGTGTTTGAATACCCCCGCTGGAAAAAAGGGCTTTTTTGCGATCCTGCCCTGAATCAATTCCGGCAACATCCTCTCGACTATACCGAAGGACTCGAACAGTCGGTGAAAGGTGCTCTCAGAAACCTGGCACCAGACATTGTTTCATCCATTGCGGCAATAACTGTCGACACTACGGGTTCCACCCCGGTCGCAGTCGACAGAAATGGTGTTCCCTTGTCGCTCAGGCCGGAATTTGAAAACGACCCCGATGCAATGTTCATACTCTGGAAAGACCATACTGCAGTGAAAGAAGCTGCAGAGATCAACGAAAAAGCCCGGTCGTGGGGAGGTGTCGATTTTACGAAATACGAGGGAGGCATATATTCTTCAGAATGGTTCTGGGCCAAGATTCTGCATATACTTCGAAATAACGAAAAGGTAAGGCAGAATGCATTCTCATGGGTGGAACACTGCGACTGGATCCCTGCTCTGCTGACTTCCGATACCGATCCGCTGAAGTTGAAAAGAAGCCGTTGTGCAGCAGGTCATAAAGCAATGTGGCATGAGGATTTCAAGGGACTTCCCGATGATGAGTTCCTCACAGCTCTCGATCCTGTACTCTCGGGTTTAAAGGACAGACTCTTCTCAGAAACATTTACCTGCGACGTGGCTGTCGGAACCATTTCACCGGAATGGGCTCAGCGGCTTGGCCTGCCCGGAGATGTAAAGATTGGCACCGGAGCTTTTGATGCGCATCTTGGAGCAGTAGGGGGTGAGATTAAACCTTACTACCTTGTAAAAGTAATGGGGACATCTACCTGCGATATGCTTGTATCGCCTGCCGGAGAGTCAGGTGAGAAGCTGGTTGCAGGTATATGCGGTCAGGTGGACGGTTCTATCGTCCCCGGTATGCTGGGACTTGAAGCCGGTCAGTCAGCTTTCGGTGATGTATATGCATGGTTCACGCGCCTTCTGCTCTGGCCAGTAAGGGAGATTATTGAAAAGATGGAATGGCTCAGTGAAGAAACCAGGACGAAAATATCTGAAGAAACAGCCGACAGGATCATAGCTGAACTCAGCAGTGCGGCTGAAGCATTGGAAGATGATGATACTGCTCTTGTTGCCCTCGACTGGCTTAACGGCAGAAGGACACCCGACGCAAATCAGGAACTGAAAGGAGCCATCGCAGGTATCTCCCTTGGTTCCGATGCCCCCAGGATATTCAAAACCCTGGTGGAAGCAACGGCCTTCGGATCGAAGATGATAAACGAAAGATTCATATCGGAGGGCGTGAGGATCGACGGAGTAATAGCTATCGGAGGAGTCGCCAAAAAAAATCCTTTCGTCATGCAGATAGTGGCCGATGTTCTGAATATGCCCATAAAAATTGCTGCCACAGATCAGACCTGTGCTCTCGGATCGGCCATGGCAGCTTCAGTCGTTGCCGGTATACATAAGAATATAACTGCCGCACAGGAAGCTATGGGAGGTGGATTTGAAACGGAATACAAACCCGATAAGGCAAGAGCTGGGAAATATAACATGCTGTTTGAGAAATATAAGAAGCTTGGGGCTTTCATCGAGGATCATCTTACATAATGTTCTGTTCTTTTTTGTGTTGCCGGTTCGGCAATTAATTTTGATTTGTGGTAAGAGATATTTATACATTTTTAAAAACGATTAAAATAAAATAAAACCAACGCTATGAAAAAATCACCCTTGATTCTAGTAATTTTCTGCTTTTCTTTTTTCAGTGTTAATGCACAAAGAGAAGCAGCCTCAGTAAACCAGCTTGTGATTATTGCCAATAATCCGGGACCTGTAATAAGCCGTGATATTTACGGTCATTTTTCGGAACATCTTGGTACATGCATCTATGGAGGAATATGGGTAGGAAAAGACTCCCGGATTCCCAATACCGATGGTATCAGAAACGATGTTCTGAATGCCCTTCGCGAAATGAAAATACCCAACCTGCGCTGGCCCGGAGGATGTTTTGCCGATACCTATCACTGGATGGACGGCATCGGTCCCCAGGAAAAAAGAGCCTCAATTATAAATACGCACTGGGGTGGCGTGACCGAAGATAATTCATTCGGGACACATGAGTTTATGAGGCTGGCGGAGCTTATTGAATGTGAACCTTATATAAGCGGCAATGTAGGTTCCGGGACGATCAGGGAGATGGCTGACTGGGTTGAATATCTTACTTCCGGGTCCGACAGCCCTATGACCAGGCTGAGAAAACAAAATGGCCGTGAAGAACCGTGGAAGGTGAAATATTTTGCTATCGGAAACGAAAACTGGGGTTGTGGCGGAAATATGACACCTGAATTTTACAGCGATGTGATGAGGCAATTTTCCACTTACCTGAAGAATTATTCGGGGAACAGGCTCTATAAAGTTGCCTGCGGCGCCAGCGACAATGATCTGGTATGGACGGAGACCGTTATGAAGGAGCCAAAGAACCGTAATATGTTCCAGGGTCTTTCCCTGCATTACTATTCGGTTCCGGGAGGCTGGGGCCGTAAAAGCAGTGCCACTGATTTTACCGAGAATGAATGGTGGGAGACCTTCAGACTTAACTATGAAATAGACAATATCATCAAAGGACATAAAGCTATCATGGACAGGTACGATCCCAGGAATACCAAGGGACTGGTAATCGATGAATGGGGTAACTGGTTCCAGGTAGAACCCGGTACCAACCCCGGATTCCTTTATCAGCAGAATACCCTCAGAGATGCCATTACTGCGGCCATTCACCTTAATATTTTTAACCAGCATGCCGACAGGGTAAAGGTGGCTAACCTTGCCCAGGTAGTTAATGTGCTTCAGGCTGTGATCCTGACCAAAGATGACAAAATGATTTTAACCCCTACATATCATGTATTCAGAATGTTGAAGGTTCATCAGGATGCCAGGCTCCTTGAAACGGATCTTGTATGTGAAGATTATAGCATCGACAGGCGGGGCATCCCTGCAATATCTGCCTCGGCATCAGTCGACAGCGAGGGGAAGGTTCATATCTCAATAGCAAACCTTAATCCCGGGAAATCCATTGTCCTTAGCTGTCCCGTTATCGGTGAAACTTATAAGACTGTCACGGGAGAGATACTTACAGCAAACCAGATGGCCGCCATGAACACTTTTGAAAACCCTGAAACAGTAGTCCCGCAGGCATTTAAAGATTTCAGGATGAAGGAAGGTATCCTGACGGTAACCATGCCTGCCAAATCGGTAGTGCTGCTCGAGTTAAAAAAATAGGCCATGAAGAATTACGGCGCTCTTGTATACATCTTTTTCGCCGGAACAATACTTTTCGGAGGATGTTCAGGCGAAGATTCTCCTGCCGATTACCCGATACGACCAGTGGACTTCACCTCGGTGAAGCTTACTGATAATTTCTGGGCACCACGTATCAAAAAGAATGCATCTGTAACCATACCCATTGCATTTTCATATTGCGAATCGACAGGAAGAATAAAGAACTTTGAAATTGCAGGAGGCCTCGATACGGGAAGATTCCAGACTATCTATCCCTTCGACGATTCTGACGTTTTCAAGATAATTGAAGGAGCTTCCTATTCGCTCCAGACCTTCCCCGATCCCGGGCTGGAAGCTTATCTCGATACCCTTATTTACAAGATCGGAATTGCGCAGGAGGAAGACGGTTACCTTTATACAAACAGGACCATTGCAGAAATGCATGGCGGCAAAGGTCTTCACCCATGGGCCAGCACAAACCGCTGGGAACTCGATTCCATTCTCAGTCATGAGCTTTATAATCTTGGCCACCTCTATGAGGCTGCTGTTGCACATTTTCAGGCAACGGGCAAAAGATCATTGCTCGATATTGCAATAAAATCGGCCGATCTGGTTGACAATGATTTTGGCCCCGACCGCGTGAAAGTGTATCCTGGTCATCAGGTTATAGAAATGGGACTTGTCAGGCTCTACAGAGTGACAGGCGAAAAGAAATACCTCGACCTTGCAAGGTTTTTTCTCGATATCCGTGATAACGGCGATACCTACAACCAGGCTCACATGAAGGTAATCGACCAGAAGGAAGCCGTAGGGCACTCTGTAAGAGCAACATATATGTATTCTGGAATGGCCGACATTGCCGCTATTGAAAAGGATGAAGCTTACCTGGAGGCAATATCGGAGATTTGGGAGGATATAGTATACAGAAAAATCTATGTTACAGGCGGTATAGGCGCCACGGGAGGAAATGAAGGTTTTGCCGAACCATATTTCCTTCCGAACATGTCAGCTTATTGCGAAACATGTGCTTCCATAGGCGATATATTTACCAATCACCGTCTCTTCCTCCTTCACGGCGAATCCAAATACATTGACATACTCGAAAAGACACTCTACAACTCAATGTTGTCGGGGGTCTCTCTGTCGGGCGACCGTTTCTTCTACCCAAATCCTCTTGAATCGAACGGGCAGCACAACCGGCAGGCATGGTTTGGTTGCGCCTGCTGCCCCTCCAATGTGGCACGATTTGTACCTGCCATCCCGGGTTATGTTTACGCAGTTACCGGCGACGATGTCTATGTTAATCTCTTTGCCTCCAACAATGCGGAATTTATGATGGGCGACAGGAAGATAAGAATCGCCCAGAGAACAGATTTCCCCTGGGACGGAAATGTTGAAATATCCATTTTCCCGGAATCTCCCGGCAAATTTTCTGTCAGGGTCCGGATCCCGGGATGGGCTGTAAATGAAGCTATCCCGGGTGGGCTTTATAAATTCGCATGTCAGAACGACGAGAGATATCTGATTAAACTTAATGGTGATACAATCACTCCGCTGGTGGAAAACGGCTATGCCGTAATAGACCGTAAATGGGATAAAGGAGATCAGATAGCAATATCATTTCCCATGCCCGTCAGAAAGGTGAAAGCTGATGAAAGGATCAGGGATGATACAGATAAGGTCGCAATCCAGAGAGGTCCTGTTATCTTTTGTGCAGAATGGCCCGACAATAATACTGGCAACATTCTGAATCTTGTTCTGGATGAGAGTGCACAGTTCTCAACCGGGTTTGAGCCCTCTCTTCTGGATGGAACCCGGGTCATTAAAACCTCAGGGTGGCAAACAAGAAGAAAGCTGGACGGAAGCGTTGAGATGCTTCCGCGTGAGGACATTACTCTCATACCCTATGCCCTGTGGAACAACAGGGGTCCTGGACAGATGAGAGTTTGGCTGCCTGTGGTAAAAGACAGGACTCGCCCTCTTCCGGCGCCCACAATCGCATTCAGGAGCAGGGTCACCGCAAGCCGGATGACAAACCTGCTTTCATCGGTCAATGACCAGGATCTGCCTGAGCATTCAAACGACCGCTCTGTGTCATACTATCACTGGTGGCCCGCAAAAAACCAGTGGGAATGGATACAGTATGATTTTGCAGGAACTGAAACCATTTCATCATCAAAAATTTACTGGTTCGACGATGGACCTGATGGCGGATGCCGGATTCCGGATGCATGGGAATTATTGTACCTTTCCGACAATATCTGGAAACCCGTGAGAGCCAGGTCGACATATACAATTACAAAAGACAGCTGGGACTCTCTGAAGTTCACACCTGTACGGGTACAATCGGTCAAGCTCAAGGTAAAACTGAACAGGGATTTCTCTGCAGGAGTATATGAATGGATAGTTGAATAAAGTCTCCGATGCCGGATTTTTATGAGGAAATTAATCATTTTTAACCTTATAATCCTGTTCCTGGTCTCCTGTACGGAAGGAAGCTGGAAAAGGACACCCGGCGGTGTCGTAATAAAATTACCGGACGACGCTGATCATGATACCAGGCTTCTTTCGGTGGAGGTCGTTAATGAAAGAATAATTCACGTAAAGGCTTACCCGGAAAATGAAATGCCCGAAACTGAAAGTCTGTGCGTAAACGGCGACACACTTACTCCTTATTTTACCGTTACAGAAAAGCAGGGTTCCCTTTTAATAGAGACATCAGGCATAAAGGCTACAGTATCGCTGACTACAGGCAGGATCAGATTTCTCGATGAACAAAACCGTTTAATCCTTGCAGAGCCGGAAAAGGGCGCAAGGAGTTTTAAACCTGTTGAAGCGGAAGGCACATCCGGCTATGCCTTGCGTCAGGTCTTCGAATCAAATGATGATGAAGCTATATACGGACTCGGTCAGCATCAGTCTGATGAGTTCAACTACAAAGGACTTAATGAGACCCTCTACCAGTATAACAGCAAAGTATCAGTCCCCTTCTTCGTTTCGACACGCAACTATGGTATTCTCTGGGATAACTATTCCCTGACACGCTTCGGTGATCCCCGCGATTATTCTCAAATCAGTTTGTTCCGACTTTTTGATGAGGGTGGAAATGAGGGTGGCCTTACAGCAACTTATTATTCCGACAGGGGCATGAAGGATGTCATCATGAAAAGGACAGAAGCTGCTGTCGACTACGAAAACCTTGAAACGATCAGGAATCTCCCGGAAAACTTCCCAACCAACAGCTCTTCAGCCACATGGACGGGACAGATAGAAGCTGAGGAAACAGGCCCTTATCAGTTCAGGCTTTACTATGCAGGATATGTAAAGTTATATCTCAACGACTCACTGGTTGTTCCTGAAAGATGGAGAACATCCTGGAATCCTAATTCCATAAAGTTTTTTCTTGACATGGAAAAGGGAGAACGTTGTTTAGTAAGGCTGGAATGGAAACCCGACGGCGGAGCCTCATATATTGGTTTTAAGGTATTGAGTCCCCTTCCTGCCGCTGAATGGGATAACATCTCCCTGAGTTCCGAAATGGGCGACTGTATTAATTATTATGTCATTCATGGCAACAGCATCGATGAAGTCATAAGCGGTTACAGGACTCTCACCGGGAAAGCTCCTGTTATGCCTAAATGGGCTTTGGGTTACTGGCAGAGCCGGGAACGTTACAAATCTCAGAAAGAACTTCTCGACGTTGTCAGGGAATACAGGAGGAGAAATATACCTCTCGACAACATTGTACTTGACTGGTCGTACTGGCCGGTTGATTCATGGGGCTCACACGAGTTCGATCCAGGGTTCTTCCCTGCACCTGAAAGAATGGTCGATGAGGTACATATGCTAAAAGCCAGGATAATGATCTCCGTGTGGCCGAAATTCTATCTTAACACGGATCATTTCAGGGAATTCGACAGCAGGGGATGGATGTACAGGCAGGCAGTAAAGGACAGTGTCCGTGACTGGATAGGGAAAGGATATATTGGGTCATTCTATGATGCTTTCAGCCCCGGAGCCCGTGAACTGTTCTGGAAACAGATACATGAACATCTCTATACAAAGGGTTTCGATGCATGGTGGATGGACGCTTCTGAACCTGATATACTGTCAAATGCAAGTATTCAATACCGCAAAAAACTGATGACCCCGACAGCTCTCGGACCTTCAGAAAGATACTTTAATGCCTATGCTCTTATGAATGCCAGGACTATTTATGAAGGTCAGCGCTCGGCAGACCCGGACAGAAGAGTCTTTCTTCTGACAAGATCCGGCTTCGCAGGCTTACAGAGATATTCAACCGCAACATGGAGCGGAGATATCGCTGCCAGGTGGGAGGATATGAAAGC
>JAFGXX010000251.1 GCA_016936435.1 Bacteroidales bacterium | reverse complement strand
GGGGCGGCGAGAACGAAGGGGAGGAGCGTTCGAACCGAGTCCCGGTGCATCGGGACGAGCTCGTGAGCGGGTTTGCGAGCCTGCCTGTGTGTAGCGAACAGTCGCCCCGGGATCACAAAGAGAGGGTGCTTAAGGACACCCTTTTTCTTTTATTTCAGATTTGAAATTACTGCTGATGCGTTTGATTTCATAATAAATCGTGCCGCGAAGTGGCACAATGTGAATAACCGTGGGTTGCACCCACGGTTATTAAAATTAAACCCCTTCGGGGTTAATACAACAATTCAAATCAAAAAATCAATAAACACTTATATTTTGTTTATTATCAATAATATATGAATATATTTTCCAAGTTAATGCATCAGCCGTAATTTGAAATAATATTACATGTCCTTTCTTTTGCTCCTCCAAAAGAAAGGACCAAATAAAAAGAGGCCGGAAAAGCCAACCGCTTCTGTTTTTCGCCAGTTGCGCATGGCTATTTCCCGCTCCAAAAAACAGGAAGCGGTTCGCACCTTTTCCGGTTTGCCCGCACACGAATCAACCTTGTTTAATTTATAAATGCAAATGTAGTTTCAACTTCAGTTGCTGACCAGGAAAACAGAATGCCTGTAATCAATTGTTACCCTAATCCGGCGAGCTCCGATGTTATGATATCAATATCAAATCTTTTATCAAATTCGGTTAAAGTTGATATCTATAATCAGAGTGGTCTGAATATCAGTACATTGCTCAATGAGACAAATTCATTGAAAATAAAGAACTAAGATGGAATCTGATTGATAACACCGGAAGAAGGGTTGCCCCGGGGATGTATTTTATCAGGGTCAAACAAGACGGCTTTATCGTAGTCAAAAAGTTAATTGTAAATTGATCGTGATTACCACTTAAGCAATATAAAATCACCTTTTATTATTGCCCCATTCATTTATTAAGGCTGACAAATTATTTTGTATGATGTATAAAAAAACCCCCTTTCAGGGGGCAGGGGGTGGGTTATATCCGGATTTATTAGTAAACCATGTTTTTCAGGCTGTTATCACACCCTCAGCACCTCAATCATTTTGGTTATGGCTTCTGCTTCCAGTGCGTTTTTGACCGGAGGCAGGCCGATCAGCGATCTTACTTTGTTCAGATCACTGCCGGTAATGTAATCCCTGCCAACAAGAATATAATATAACAAAGCCGACTTAAGCGTGTTGCCTTTGACCCTGAAAGAAAGGGGACTCATCCTGGCCGGGAAAATATGTACAAAACGTAACTTTTCATCCTTAAACTTGAGGGTCCATCCCGAAGTGTCCGAGATCCCCACGACCCTGTAATCATTATATCCTGTTCCTGCCCAGTCGGAAAAACTCTTCAGCGAATTCAGACCATTCGATTCGAGATAGGCTTTTATTTGCCGGCATATCTCCGCTATCTCCAGGTCACCGGTGTAAACATCCATCACCGACGATCCGATGTGCTTCACTTCCTTTGCAAGCAACTTCTCGTCGATGTTTGTTCCATCGGCAATCTTATCCGAAATGTAATTCCTGATATAACCCATATGATGCTTCAGCGGATTTAACCGGAAAGGTATTGGTATGCCGGAGGAGAAGTCCATATTAAGTTTTCAGATTAGAACAGTTAAAATTAAAAAATATCAGACAACTATTGTTCGTCAATTACAGCCGTATTATGTAATTTTATCTTCTTAATGATTTTTCCTGTCGATCCTTTTATAAAAGTATCCGGTGATGTGTAAATATCTGCTGTACCATGCTGCTGCCATGCTTATTCTCCTCCTGGCGGCCTGCGGGAGGGAGCAAAAAATTACCCTTATAGCGCACCAGCCCTCTCCGCGCGAATTATACGGAATCGAAAAACTAAGCGCCGCACTGGAGAAAAATGGTTATGAAATTGAATTTGCAGGTCGTGCGAATGACAACAATAAGCGACAGGTCATCATAGGCACATCTCCCGGGCCTCTTTCAGCAGAGACCGGGGTCGACTTATTACAGGCAGACAAACTGTCAAAAGAAGGGTTTACGATCAGGTCGTCGGGTAAAAAGATATATGTTAGGGGAGCTGACATCAGCGGAACCTTGTATGGATGTATGGAACTTGCAGAACGTGTCGGCGTAAACGGCCGTCTTCCGCGGAAAATCGATTTTTCTGACCGGCCTGAAATGGTTATGAGAGGCACCTGCATCGGACTTCAGAAGACTACATATCTTCCCGGAAGAAGGGTATACGAATATCCCTACACACCCGAAAATTTCCCGTGGTTCTATGATAAGGAACTCTGGCTTAAGTATCTCGATATGATGGCAGAGAACCGTTTCAATTCACTCTATCTGTGGAACGGCCACCCTTTTGCATCATTGGTTAAGCTTGAAGATTATCCCTATGCGGTGGAAGTGGATGAGGAAACCTTTCGCAGGAACAGGGAGATATTTGAATTTCTCACAAAAGAAGCTGACAGGAGAGGGATATGGATTATCCAGACCTTCTACAACATAATAGTCTCGAAGCCTTTTGCCGAGCATCATAATCTCAGGACACAGGACCGATCGAGACCTGTTATACCGCTAATTGCCGATTATACAAGAAAATCAATTGCCGCTTTTATTGAGAATTATCCTAACACAGGCCTGATGATAACTCTGGGAGAGGCAATGAATTCGGTAGAAGATGATGTATTATGGTTTACGGAGACAATCTTACCGGGAGTGAAAGATGGTCTTAAGGCACTCGGCCGATCCGATGAACCTCCTGTTGTCCTCCGTGGCCACGATACTGATGCTGGAAAGGTAATGGCAGCCGCTTTGCCTGTCTACAAGAACCTTTACACGATGTTCAAGTACAACGGGGAGTCGCTTACAACGTATGAACCGCGTGATTCCTGGGAAAGAATACCGCGGGCACTGTCGGAAACCGGATCGGTTCATATTTCCAATGTCCATATCCTTGCCAATCTTGAACCCTTCAGATATGGCTCTCCTGATTTTATTCATAGATGTACTGATGCAATGATCAACATTCAGGGAGCTAAGGGTTTACATCTGTATCCCCAGGCTTCCTACTGGGACTGGCCATACAGCGCCGACAAAACTGAGCCGAGACTTTATGAAATGGACCGCGACCGGATATGGTATATGGCATGGGCCCGATATGCCTGGAACAGTGAAAGAGACCGAAAAGAGGAGATGGAATTCTGGGGGGAAAAACTGGGCGCTTTCTACGGATGCGGCAACAGCGGCAAACTAATTCTTGAGGCTTACGAGGAAACCGGCGAAATAGCCCCGAAACTGCTTCGTACATTCGGCATTTCCGACGGTAACAGGCAGACTCTTCTTCTGGGAATGTTCATGTCGCAGCTTGTAAATCCTCTTAAATATAATGTTTACCCTGATTTCTGGTCATCCAGCGGTCCTCCCAAAGAAATTCTTTCGGTATTCGCCGAAAAAGAGTTCAAGGGTCAGCCCCATGAAGGGGAAACGCCACTCATGGTAATTGAAGATGTTGTAAAAAGAGGAGCGGAGGCTGTCAGCGCTCTTGAAAAAGCAGCACAATCGGTTACCCTGAACAGGGAGGAATTTGAAAGACTAGGTAATGATATTAAGTGTTACAATGCTCTGGCGAACAACTTCGCTGAAAAGGTAAGGGCAGCGTTGCTGGTTCTTCGTTATCAGTATTCGGGTGATCACAGCGATCTTGAAAAAGCAGTACCGCATCTGCAAAAGAGCCTTGAGTACTATCAGTATCTTGTAAGGCTTACGGAAGCAACTTACCTCTATGCCAATAGTATGCAAACTACCCAGCGAAGGATACCGGTAAGCGGCACCGGGGGGAAGAACAAGACATGGAAGGAACTTCTGCCCCAATACAGGAAAGAGCTGGAGAATTTCATCAGGAATACGGAAAAGCTTCGCAACACAGGTTCTTCCGACACCCTCAGGAAAGAAGCTGCGCCTCTGATCCCTGCAGAAGTCAGATTGCATACCGGAGGCGTACAACTGGTGCCCCTCAGGGAAGGCGAAATGCTGTATACTGACAGGGATTTCAGGGTCAGAGAGCTGGCTGGTGAGCTGAAAAACCTCAGTTTTCTGAAGATGAGCAATGACGAAATGCAGGATAATGGCATCAGCATCAGCTTCAGCTGTGAAAAACCCGTAAAGGTTGTGGCAGGTTATTTCAACGGACACAGTAACAGTATTTTAGCTCCGCCGACACTGGAAACGGATGCGACGGCAAATGACAACGATCAGGCAGATATGAGAATGGCAAATGCAGTGCTTATACCCGGTTTGTTTCCCGTAAACATATATACATACGCCTTTCCGGCCGGAAAAAATGAACTGAAACTTGGCAGGGGACAGGTACTCATACTCGGATTTATTGATGGTGATCAGGAGTTTCAAACCATAGATGCAGGGTTGAATGCAGGAAATCTGAACCCCATCGACTGGCTTTTCTACTAGGAAAATTATGGAATTGCCGGGAGATTATTAATTTTATGTCAAAACCAGACCTGATGTCCTCTCTTTCAAAGATTGAATTTCTTAAAACGATAAATCATCAGCAACCATCGAGGGTGGTGGTCGATTTCGGCTCCACTTCGGTAACCGGCATCCACGTCAGGATC
>JAFGXX010000250.1 GCA_016936435.1 Bacteroidales bacterium | reverse complement strand
TGGCAGGCTCGATTTCGGACCATGGGAACAGATATTTTATGGAGAATTCGACGGAAAAAGAAGGAAAAGGGTACTGGTGAAGATCATAGGTGATTAACCCTTCCGATATCTTCCGAGTGCATTCCGTAAAGTCAAAACCACAAGCCGCAAACCTGCTGACCAAATAAGCCCTGGAACTCATATCTTCAAGTCATGTTATTGATTTCTAATACCATGAAAAAAATCACTCTGTTCGTTCTGCTCATTTTTGCCATTTTCCATTCTTCCTGTAAATCAGACTACGAAAAAAACCCTGCGGAAGAGGAACTAATGCTTGCCGAAAAGACAATACATGCCAGTATAGGTTGGGCAAAAAACAAGGATATTAATCTGCTTTACAGTGTCATAGCCAACGACTCGTCTTTTCTGGAGGTACATCCCGGGGGCCGTGTTGTGAATGGTTTCAAAGAATTCAGCAAGGCGGAGGAATTCTGGATGGATCCCGGTTTCAGGGCTGTCCGTTATGAGATCCGCGACTTAAAAATTACAATATCTCCTTCGGGCGATGCGGCCTGGTGGTTCTGTATCCTCGACGATATCAACGAATGGAAGGGAGAACCGGCAAACTGGGAAAACACCCGATGGACGGGAGTTCTTGAAAAGCGTGAGGGAAAATGGATTATTGTTCAACAACATTTCTCATTTGCCGAAAGATAAAATGGTCAATCAAAAAAATCTGTCGAAAAGTTTACCAGATATACCCTGTCGGTCGATCGGGTGAGTGCAGTATAGAACCACCTCAGGTAATCTAATGTGATTTCGTTCCTGTTAAACATCCCCTGATCAATAAAGACCCTCTCCCACTGTCCGCCCTGAGCTTTATGGCATGTTACCGCATAGGCAAATTTTATCTGGAGGGCGTTGAACCAGGGATCGCTTCTGACAGCCTCATATTGTTTTTTACGCGTTTTTATTCCTGAGTACTCTTCAAGGATATTCATAAATAGCTCCCTGTTACGTTCAGCCGGAAGAGAAGGTGTCTCAAGATGAAGAACATCGAGCAGCACTTTCGACTCAACTTCAAAATCGTAATCGGGAAAGTGGAGAGTCATTTCAGCGAACCTGAATCCGTAGCGTTCTTCATACTTCCTTATCTTTCTTACCTCTGCAATATCGCCGTTTGCTATAAACCCCGGACCCTCTCCTTCTTCTTCCTCCTCTGTAAGGAAATAGTTGTTCTTCACCACCATTACCATGTCGCCGGCACTTATTTCCTCTTCCCTGAAAAAGATCCTGTTACGGATACCCTGGTTATAACGGTTTGCCTGCTTATTCGAATTCACCACAATAATAGTACCTTCAAGCCCGCAAGTGCCATAGGCTACCGAAAGCTCCTCAATCAGGTCCTCTCCACCCAGACGAATCACGTCTTTGAAGTTAACGACGTCGAGAGAGGGATGGACAAGGTTGTTTTCCGCGATCTGCAGTCTAACACGTGTAGCATTCATCAGCACGCCTGAACTTTCGCTCTGACGCACTACCTGCCTCATCCCGGCCGACACCAGGGCAAAGCCGTAACCCTCAAGTATCCGCGGATCGAGTGCGGGACTCAGTGCAGAGCCCACAGGAGGAAGCTGCGCACTGTCGCCAACGAGGATAAGCTTGCAGTCAGTTCCCGAATAGACATATTCAATAAGGTCATCAAGGAGCCTTCCGCTTCCGAATATTGATATCTCTGCGGCATTATTTGATATCATAGATGCTTCATCGACAATGAAATATGTATCCCTGTGCTTATTCCTGTCGAGCATAAAGCTTCCCATACCGTCTTTGGAAGATTTCTGACGGTATATCTTCTTATGAATCGTAAATGCCTGTGTTCCGGCGTATGAACCAAGGACCTTCGCAGCTCTTCCGGTCGGAGCAAGAAGTACAGATCTCATACGCAAAAGCCCGAGAGTCTTTACTACGGAGCTTATCACGCTCGTTTTTCCCGTACCGGCATATCCCTTAAGAAGAAATATTACATCGTTGGTGTCGGCACAGATGTAGCCTGCCAGTTTCATAAGCGCCTCCGACTGATCATCGGTTGGCGTGTTTCCCAGGTTCTTGCAGAGATTATTATATATGATCTTATCCCGCATTACATTTTAGAGACAGATAACAACAGCTTGGATAATTTTTTTAATTTTGTTTGTAAACTTAATTATTCTGAATAAGATTTATACTATGTGCCCGTGGTTCTCCCTGTCCCCATTTATATGTATACTGTATATTTCAGCACATGGTGTCAGAAACGCAGGATCAGGCACTGAAATAATGATAACTTTAGAGTTTCAAACAGAATAAAACCCCAAGAAATCCGATGCCAAACCTGGAACTGTTTGATGAGACACTCGACATTAACTCGACGGAGAATTACGAGCTTTCAGTTCAGATGAGTCCTTCAGGTTTCACCTTTGCCATTCTCGACACCATCAGGAATAAATATATAATGCTCCGCTCTGCCGACCCCGAAAACAACAGGTATCTTACGGCAACAGAAATGGAAGATCTGATTTTACATGATGACTTCCTCACAAAAAAATATAAAAAAGTAAAAGTGGTGATGCCTGCCCCTAAATTCACCCTTGTACCTGCGCCCCTGTTCGACCCGGCAAAGAAGGAAGAATATTTCTCCTTCAATCATACCCGCGACGACAATGACGTTATACTTTCAAACAGGATATCCGACCCTGATGCATTTATTATATTCTCCGAACCCGCCTCTCTTTACCATCTTCCTGAGAAAATCTGGCCCGGAGTGTTCCCCTTTCATCACACCAGGCCTCTTTTCAGCCAGCTTGCCCAGGGCAGCCGGAGCGTCAGCGGTAATTATGTCCACGTTCATGTCGAAAAGGAATTCTTTAACATCTTCATATACAACGGGGGTTCACTGAACTTCAGCAACACTTTCAACTACCGGAATATCTCCGACATACTGTACTTCGTTCTCAACATATTCAGGATCAAAGGCATAGGCAACGATGAGACCATACATTTCAGCGGACACACAGGTAAATTTGATGATATCTCGTCAGGGTTTGCAATGTATATAAGGAATATCAGGTTTAGCGAGCCTTCAGGAAGCTTCACCTTCAGTTATGTGTTTAACGAGCTGGAACTGCACAGGTACATTAATCTCTTCAATTTAGCTAATTGCGAATCATAGGGGGAAAATACAAAGGCAGGAAGATCACTCCACCCAGAGGGTTTAAAGCGAGACCTACCACTGACTTTGCCCGTGAAGCTCTTTTTAACATCCTTAACAACAGGATAGTTTATGAAGACACTGTCGTCCTGGATCTTTTTGCGGGAACGGGAAGCATGAGTTACGAGTTTGCATCGAGGGGAGCAAAAGAGATACATCTTGTAGAACAGGACCTGAAACATATTAACGGTATCCGCCGTATAATAAAGGATATGGGCTTCACTAACATAAAGACGGTCCATATCGACGTAAAAACCTTTCTGAGGACCTGCAGGGTAAGATATGATCTGATTTTTGCCGATCCGCCCTATGAACTTTCATGGCTTGTCGACATACCCGGTCTGGTGCTATCAGCAGGGGTAATGAACCCTGAAGGTTTTTTTATCCTTGAGCACCCGAAAAGAATGAACTTCTCATCACATAAACTCTTTTTCGAACACCGCAGCTACGGAGGAGTCAATTTTTCATTCTTCTCTCCTGAAGAAGTCTGAAAAAAGAGGGCGAGAGGGGGAGAAGAGGTGAAGAGGAGAATTGCTAATCTGGCTTTGTGATTCTACCCGTTTCAGGCACCCCAACCTGATAACTTCTATCTTCCGTCTTCCGTCTTCCGTCTTCCGTCTTCCGTCTTCCGTCTTCCGTCTTCCGTCTTCCGTCTTCCGTCTTCCGTCTTC
>JAFGXX010000061.1 GCA_016936435.1 Bacteroidales bacterium | reverse complement strand
TTTTATAACAATAGTTATTAACTTATTATGTTGATTATCAACACTATGAAATTATAATTTTACTTTTTCAGCAAACCCTAATTACACGGAAGTAGATTCACTTTTGATGAATTATGACAATATCATTGCCTGGTTCAGCGGACATAATCATGCGGGCAATTACGGCAATTTCAACATGATTCATTTCGTAACCTTCAGGGGGATGGTAGAGACCGCTGAAAGAAACAGTTTTGCAGTGGTGGAAGTGTACCCGAATAAAATCTGGATCAAAGGGTCGGGAAGGGAAAAATCACAGATACTGGCTTACTGATACCGGTATTACTCAGGTTACTTTGATGAAATTCAGGGGAACGTCAAGTACAGCGGCAAAATATTCACCTCTTTCGAAAATGTCCTCATCGCCGTCTTCATAGTACCAGTTGAAGATGAACTTTTTATTCCTGAGTGTCACATGCTTGATCATTTCAAGCAAATGGATGAAGACCTTGGCGCTGGCGCTGTTGAAATATTCCAGCTTCATATCGACACATGTCAGATCGGCCGGACTCTCGATATATTCTTTGATCCAAATATCTACCGGAGCAAAAAATTCAGCAACATTCTCATGGATTGACCTGCCTGATATCCTTATTGTACCGTCAGGATTGAGGATGATATCGGGTGAATTTTTAGTTGGCGGAATCCTTAGCTCCTTCATTTAATTCATTTTGTTCCGAAAAATAATCAATTAATTATAATTTTCAATTATCAAAGCGGGCAAATACGGGATCATTGAAATTATCAGGAGAAATATTCCTTTTCTTCTGCTCTATTTCATGTATCATCGTGGTAATTGCAGAATTAACTGTCACGTCAATATTCCGGCTCAGTCCGTTCTTTACGATGTAGCCGTTAAAATAATCTACCTCTGTGGGCTTACCTCTTTCAAGTGACTGCAGGCTTGAAGATTTTAAGCGTCTGTAGCGAAAGCCAATGAATAGTATTGTCAGATGGCGCCGCATTGATGCTGTCAGTTTTTTTCCCGTTATGAATTTATGAAAATCGAGCCGTCCTCCGAAAACTTCAAGGTTGATATTCATGGCATCGGAAACAGCAACAGCTTCGCGTATTATTTGAATAAATATCATTCTGATTTTCTTTACTGAAAGCATTTTACCGAGGTACAGGCCACAGATGGCCCCCAGTGAAGTGATGCATGCGTTTACAATGAGTTTGGCATACAGATGGCCCATGATATTGTCTGTGACGGCAGCGGGGACTACCGATGTAAGAATTCCGGCAAGATCGTAAAGGCGTGGATCGGCAGGTCGGTCAGTGTATCCCACTATGAATTCTCCTGTTGAGGTCATCTCCAGACTAGCTCTGGCAATCATTGTGGCGCCCCATCCTGTAACGCAACCTATTATTTTTTCTTTACCCAGGACTTCTGCCAGGTCATCTTCGCATATCCCGTTCTGCATCGACACAACCTGGCCGTCATCCTTGACAACTCTTGTCAGTTCCCTGGCTGCCTGAATCATCTCCGTAGCCTTTGTTGCCAGTAAAACAAGATCTTTCTTTTCTTTTACATCTTTCACATCGGACCATGCCGGCATTGTAATTGTGAAATCACCACCAACACCTGTCACATGGATCCCGTCGGTGGCAATAATCCTTGCATAATCTTCATACTTGCATACTATTTCAACGTTATATCCTTCTCTTTTGAGAAAAGCGGCAGTAATACCTCCTATTGCACCGGCACCTACGACAAGTATTGAAAGATCTTTGTTTTTCATATCAGCCGTTATATAGTTTCATAGCCGGGCCAGAGGAACAATGTCATGAGCAGCAAACTGTCCTTTAAGATACTTATAATACCCTGTAATACCTATCATTGCAGCATTATCGGTTGTGTACGACAATTCAGGAATGAACAGGTTCCAGCCATGTTTTTCAGCCTCATCTTTTACAGCTTTTCTAAGACCTGAATTAGCTGAAACACCTCCGGCTATCCCGATTTCCCTTACGCCCGTTTCTTCAGAAGCCCTGATAAGCTTCGAAACAAGGATATTTACTATGGTATGTTGAAGTGAAGCACAAAGATCGGCTTTGTACTTCTCGATGAATTCGCTGTCTTCTTTCAGCCTGTCGCGAAGAAAATACAGAAAACTGGTTTTCAGTCCGCTGAAACTGAAGTTGAGTCCTTTGACAGAAGGCTTTGAGAATGAAAATGCCTTAGGATCTCCCAAAGACGCAAGTTTATCTATGCCCGGCCCGGCAGGATACCCGAAGCCCATTACTTTACCACATTTATCAAAGGCCTCCCCGGCAGCATCATCAATGGTATTGCCAAGCATTTCCATTTCAAGGTGACTTTTCAGAAGAATGATCCGGGTATGTCCGCCCGACACCAGGAGGCACAGAAAGGGGAAGCGTGGCACACGTTCTTCTTCTCCCCTGCGGAGAATAAAATGGACCAGAACATGTGCCTGCAGATGGTTGACTTCTATAAGTGGTATCTCACGTGCCAGGGCAAAACCTTTGGCAAAGGAGGTACCCACAAGCAGCGATCCCAGCAGGCCGGGCCCCCTTGTAAATGCAACTGCATTGATGTCAGAGATGTCTGCTCCTGCCTTCTTTAATGCCTGATGGGCAACAGGAACTATATTGGCCTGGTGGGCCCTGGATGCAAGCTCAGGCACAACTCCGCCATACGACCTGTGTATCTCCTGTCCGGCAATAAGGTTCGACAGAATGTAACCATCGCTGACAACAGCAGCTGAAGTATCGTCACAGGAGGATTCGATGGCAAGAATCGTAAGCGGCATCAATGCTTTGTTTTTAGGTATATTTTAGGTTATTTTGATATCTGGTATTTTGATATGGCCAATGGTCAAAAATATTAAAAAAACATATAAGTACCTTATTGTGGCAACAGGGATAATCATACTGCTGCCTTCTCTTCTTTTCCTGTCACTCAGGTTTCCGCTTGTACAAACACTGATGGTACAAAGGGTTACAAGGCATCTGTCAGAAAAGATCAATACCACCATCTCGATAGAAAGCCTGGAGTATATGTTCTTTAACAGATTACAAATAAATAAATTACTGATAAAAGACAAGAATGCCGACACCATGATATATGCCGGGAAGGCATCAGCAGGCATCAGGATCATGGATTTCCGCAGAAAATCGCTTACATTCGGCAGGATAGTGGTCACCGATCCGGTATTTGCCCTTATTACAGATAGCACGGGCGAGATGAACCTTACCTGGTATCTCGACATGCTACGGAATGAAACTGACACACTGAAAGAAAAGACGGATATAAGGATAAATGAAATAAATATCATAAACGGTCGGTTCTCCCTTATAAACAGGACAGAAGGCAGCAAAAGCAAAATACCCATTGATTTCAGCAATCTTCAACTTTCAGCAATCAATGGTATAGCTGAAGACCTGTTAGTGAAGAACGATACTACGTCATTCAGGATTAAAGATCTTCAGTTCAGGGAATCGAACGGATTTCTGGTCGACGGGATGAATTGCCGGAGTATGATCTCAAAAAACCTGATTAGCTTCTATTCATCTTCAATAAGATGCGACAGCAGTATTCTGAATCTCCGGGAGCTTACAATTACAGGAGATCCGATTACCTCATACAAAAATTTCACAGAAAAAGTCCGACTCGACATACACCTCGACAGATCGCTGGCAGCCGCAGAAGATCTGAAATATTTCGTAGCACTTGAAGCAGGCATAAAAGATGCTGTATGGCTTTCGGGACAGGTTGCAGGCACAGTATCAGAGCTCAGAGGCCGGAATATTATGGTCTCATACGGCGATGAGACAAGGCTGTCGTGTGATTTTGACCTGTCGGGATTACCTGATTTTGAAAACTCGTTCATTTATCTGGGAATCAACGATTTCACCACCAGCGCTACCGATATCGAAAGATTCCAGGTTGACGGAAAGCCGAAGATAATACTTCCGGAAATCTTCCATACTCTGGGAAAAGTTGCATTTAACGGAAGTTTTACAGGATTTCCATCCGATTTTGTTGCCTATGGAAATTTAACTTCAACTCAGGGTAGCATTACCACTGATGTCTCTTTCAGACCCGAAAAAAGGGAGAGGTTCACTATCAAAGGCCTTATCAAGGGAAGCAGCATTGCCCTGGGTAACCTTACAGGTAATCAGGAAATGTTCGGTAACATGAGCATAAATGCGAATGTTGACGGAATCGCATATTCATCAGGCAGTTTCAGCGGAAACCTGACCGGCACAATCGACAGCATAGAACTGAACAGTTATCTGTACAGGGACATAACTCTTAACGGACTCTTCAGCGAAAAAACATGGGATGGCACAGTAAAAATCGCTGATGAGAATATAAACATGCAAATGCTGGGTTTGTTTGACCTGGACAGGGAAATGCCCGAATTCAATTTCACACTGAATCTGGCTCATGCAAACCTGCATAAACTTAATTTTGACAAAACAGATTCCACATCTGCATTGTCGATGCTCCTGACTGCAAACTTCAAAGGGACAAATATCGACAACATTGACGGCGAGATAAAACTACTCAATTCAAACCTGCAAAAATACGGCAACACACTTGAGCTCTATAACTTCAGCCTGTCAGCTTTTCCCGAAAACAGCAAACCGGCAATAAGCCTCCGTACCGATTTTGCCGACGCCGACCTCAGAGGCGAATACAGTTTTTCAGGACTATCATCATTTGTTCAGTCTGCACTGGCAGCACTTATGCCTTCAATGTATAAGCCCCCTGAGAAAGACGGGGAAAATGAGAGCAACAATTTCACCTTCAATGTGATAATGAGGAACACCGATAATCTGAACAACTTCTTCAGAACCGGGCTGAAGCTTGCTGAAAATACAACACTGACAGGTAAGGTGGTATCCGACAGCCTGATGAATTTCTCATTTAATTCAGGCGATCTGAGTTTCAGGGGATTGAATTTCAAGGATCTGAGAATTGATTCAGATATGCTTCTTCCCCGGTTTGATACAAGGCTTACAAGTTCGTCCCTGAAATTACTTGGCCGGTCGGAACTTAAAGAATTCAGCGCCGGAATGAACATAAGACCGGATAACTTTGATCTCAGGTTCGACTGGGACAACAGGGAACCGGAGTTAAACCGGGGAATTTTTACTGCCAGTGCAAAACTTTTCAGCGATGACCCTGCGAAAGGAAAGCCCTCACTGAATATCAGCATCGATTCCACGGGCATTTACAGCCGTAACAAGCTATGGAATGTCAGTCCCGGGCAGATAACCATCGATTCCTCATCGATCAGTGTCGACCGCTTCTATGTAAATAACGGTCAAAACTTCTATTTCGTAACAGGCAATGTATCTGAGGATCCCGGTGATACACTACATATCAGGGCCAAAGGAATAGACATTTCATGGTTAAATGCATTCACCGGAGGAGATAAGGAAGATGACAGATTTAACCTCGGTTTCAGAGGAAAACTGGATGGTGATGTCAGTGTTTCGGGTATATATAACAATCCGCTGGTGGGTGGCATCATCGAACTGCAGGATTTCTCAATACTGCAAAGCGAATATGGAGACATATCGATAGAGGCAGCATGGAATAACAGCCGGAAAGTTATTGAACTGGAAGCATCAAATGATCTTAACGGCTCGAAGATGATTGACGTTAAGGGTTTCTTCGAACCTGAGGCCAGATCGCTGAATCTTACCGCGACAGCCGATAAATTACCTGTCGATGCACTGAATCCGCTACTCAGGTTCTTTGCATCCGATATAAGCGGAACAGCATCTGGAAAGGTAAACCTGTCGGGGGAATCAGGACAATTCGTTCTTAAGGGGTCTCTTTTTGCGAGAGATACCAGAATGAAGATCGATTATCTGCAGACCAGATACACCATGAACGACTCGGTAAGATTCGACCGCAGCGGTATATTGTTCAGAAATGTAAAGCTGACCGATGAAAGAGGTAATCCGGCCACCCTTAACGGTTCTGTAAAGCACAATTATTTCAGGGATTATTCTGCCGATCTGACAATAAACACCAGCCAGACCATGGTACTGAATACCAGACCAAAGGATAATGAACTTTTCTACGGGACCGCCTTTGCCACAGGTGTGACTACAATAAGGAGCGAACCCGGACTTCTTTCATTTGATGTATCAGCGAGTACAGGCAACAACACCAGATTTTCAATACCGCTGAATACATCTGAAACTATTTCCGATTATTCTTTCGTGAATTTTATAAATCCCGATACCACGCTGACAAGCGGTAAGACTGAAAAAAATCAGCCTGAAGTAGATGCCACGACAGGTATAGATCTGAATTTCGACCTCGATGTCACTCCTGATGCAGAAGTACAGCTGATTTTCGATCCGAAGGTAGGTGACATAATGAAAGGAAGAGGCTCGGGAAACCTGAATATTAGCCTCAACCCGCAAGGCCTCTTCAGGATCTCCGGTGATTATGTGATCGAAGACGGCGATTACCTTTTCACCCTGGGAAATATTCTCAATAAACCTTTCAGTGTCGAAAACGGAGGTAGAATTTCTTTCAATGGTGATCTCGACAATGCCGAAATTGATATCAAAGCCATATACAAACTCAAGGCATCACTTTATGAGATCCTTCAGGACGACAAGTTCAGTGAGAGGATCCCGGTGGAATGTCATATAAACCTGTCCGGAAAATTGTTCAATCCCATTGTCGGTTTCGACATATACCTTCCTATGGCTGACGAAGAAACCCGTACATATCTGAGGAATACCATCACAACAGAAGAAGAACTGAGCCGGCAATTCCTTTACCTGCTTGTCATGAACAGCTTTTATGCCGATCCGTCGTACGGAACAACACTTGCCTCAACGACCACCACCGGAACATCGGCAATGGCAATAACCACCACTGAAATGCTGTCGAACCAGCTCAGCAACTGGCTTTCCCAGATAAGTAATGATTTTGATATAGGCTTCAACTATCTTCCAGGCCAGAAAGACCTTAATGACCAGGAACTACAGGTTGCATTATCGACACAGCTTCTTAACGACAGGGTGGTAATAAACAGTAACCTGGGAGTCAGAAACCTGAGCGGCATGTCAGACAACACCGACCAGCTTACAGGCGACTTTGATATTGAGTTCAAGCCACAATTCTCGAACAGGATCCGGTTTAAGGTTTTTAACCGCTACAACAATCCCTACTCAGGAAAACAGGCGCCCTATACGCAGGGTATCGGTATTTTTTTCCGGCAGGAATTCGACAAATTCTCCGATCTTTTCAGGAAGAAAGAAAAAGCTGAAATGAAAAGGGAAGAAGAAACAGTCCCTGAGGAACAGGAACAAAAGCCTTTATAAAAAAGCCTGACCAATTGCTGGTCATCATATTTTTCATTAAGTTGATAAATAATAAGTGATTGTTATTAACCGTATATAATAGAACTTTATGTAAAAACGTTTTTTAATAACTTCGCACGTGAAATATCTTCCCTGTGAAGACACAGGTGGACTTAGTATTAACCGGATAAAATTTTAAACATGACATTTCTTCACATCATAATGCAGGGGGGCTCTGTTCCGGCGCAGGAGGTGACTCAGATGAAGCTTACCCTCTTCGACCTGGCAATGAAAGGCGGATGGGTAATGATACCTCTGATACTTTTATCGTTTGTGGGTGCCTATATCTTTATCGAAAGGTTTTATGTAATACGGAAAGCCACAAAAGAGGACCAGAATTTCATGAACAGGATCAAGGACTACATACATGAAGGCCGGATCGAGGCAGCCATGGCTCTCTGTAAAGCTACAAGCTCTCCCTCGGCAAGGATGGTTGAAAAGGGAATAAACAGGCTGGGAAGACCTCTGCAGGACATTAGCACTGCCATCGAAAATGTAGGGAAGCTTGAGATATCGAAGCTGGAAAAAGGTTTTCCCACACTGGCTACCATAACGGGTGCCGAACCGATGCTGGGCTTCATGGGAACCGTCATTGGAATGATCCAGTCGTTTTATGCAATGTCGCAGGCCGGAAATAATATCGAAGTTGCTCTTCTTTCGAACGGTATTTATACAGCCCTCATAACGACTGTAACAGGGCTGTTCATTGGCATACTCGGTTATTTTGCCTATAACACCCTGGTGGTAAGGGTAGAAAAAGTGGTATTCAACCTGGAAGCCACACTTACTGAATTCATGGATATTTTGAACGAACCCGTTAAAAAACAGATCTGATGGCACTCTCTCAGAGAAATAAGATCAGCATCAGTTTCAGCTCTACAGGAATGACAGATGTCGTTTTTAACCTGCTTATCTTCTTCATGCTTACCTCGACACTTGTCCATCCGACAGCGCTGAAACTGCTCCTGCCTCAAGGTGATACCCAGACATCGGCCAAACCCCTCACCACTGTATCAATTACGGCCGACGAGAGATATTATATGGAACAAGAGCCCATGGAGAGCCTCGATGCTCTTGAGACAGCCCTCAGGGCAAAGCTCGGAAGTGAACCCGATACATACATCTCGCTTCATGTCGACAAGTCTGCTCCTTTTGGAAGCGCTGTTCCGGTTATGAACATAGCACAGAAAAACAACTACAAACTGATAATTGCAACAACTCCAAAGTAACGGTCTTCGTGCCTTCCCCAGTGAAAAGAACAAAGGGATAGTGGGCAGTGTGATCTTTCACCTCACAGTGTTGGTCATGCTCTTTGTTTTCGGTTTTTCGGCTCCTCCCCCGCCTGAGACCGAAGAAGGCATCATCGTCAACTTCGGTACCGATGAAACAGGTTCGGGATTCATTGAACCCTCACCTGTCGCTGAAGCCAGTCCGCCTCCTCCGCCTGCATCTGCCGAACCTGTGACTGCTGATGAAGAGCCCCTGCTGACGCAGGAGACGGAAGAAGCTCTCGCTGTCAAAAAAGTAGATCCGGAAGCCGAAAGAAAGAGGCAGGAACAGATCGAAGCAGAAAGGATAAGACGCGAACAACTGGAGGCAGAAAGGATCAGAAGAGAACAGGAAGAAGCTGAAAGAAAGAGAATTGAGGCAGAGCAGAGACGACAGGCCGAGATAGCCGACAGAACGAAGGCAGCCCTGGCGGGCTCCAGAAACGCCGGCACTAATACTACCAGTGAAGGTGTGACCGGAGGAGAAGGGAACCAGGGCGCCCCGACAGGTGATATAAATTCTCAAAACCGTGGCGACATAAGCGGACTGGGTGACAAAGGCATTTCATATGACCTGGGAGGGCGGGGTCACCGGGATATACCTATTCCAAGATATGATTCCCAGGAGGGAGGAAGGGTAGTTGTTGAAGTGAGCGTCGACAGATCAGGGAAAGTTACACAGGCCGTGGCGGGCATAAAAGGATCGACCACACTCGACGAATATCTTCTCAGAGCAGCCCGGGAAGCAGCGCTTAAAGCCATATTCGACCCCAAGCCCGATGCACCGGCAGTTCAAAAAGGAACGATAACCTACAATTTCGTTCTCAGATAGATATCAAAGATTTTCAGCTCTGGAACAATTCCCTGATTGCAACATCGAGGTTTTCAAGAAGCGAATTGTCTTTAATGATATAATCCACGATCCCTTTCCTTGCAAGTTCAAGAACAACTTCGCCGTCTTCCTGACCCGAAAGCATTATTACAGGAATATTCGGCCGGGCTGCCCTTATCCTGTCAAACACTTCCATGCCATTCATCACTTTCTCCTCCTTTGATACAAAAAGGTAATCGAGGATTATCAGATCGGGATTTTTGTTCAGGGATTTAAGGCACTCTTCTCCTGACTCAAATGCTTCCACATTATAGCCTCCGGCAGTAAATTTCTTGACTACCAGCATATTAATAAACGAATCGTCGTCGACGATGAATATTAACTTAGAATTACCCATGTCAGATCTATAGTGTGATACAGTCGAGAGTAAATTTAGTGATTTTTTTTTAAAATTCTTTTTTTAAGCCTTTAATCTGCATATCTACATCGAAAAAAGAGGAAATGACTGCATCATCTTCACCACCTTTTCTCCCGTGCTTTTTATCAGACTTTCATTATCGATGTTTGAGATGACGGAATCAATAAGATCAACTATATCGCCCATATGTTCTTCTTTCAATCCCCTCGTTGTTATGGCCGGTGTTCCGACACGCAGTCCGGAAGTAAGAAAAGGTGATCTGGAATCGAAGGGAACCATGTTCTTGTTAACGGTTATGTGGGCCTGCACGAGAGTGTTCTCCACCTTCTTTCCTGATATCTCGGGAAAACGGGTCCTCAGATCAATAAGCATCAGATGATTGTCGGTCCCTCCCGATACAACTTTATAACCCTTTACCATAAAGGCCTCTGCCATCACCTCCGCATTTCTCTTAACCCTGATCTGATATTCCCTGAATTCAGGTTCAAGGGCTTCTCCGAATGAGACTGCCTTTGAGGCGATAACATGTTCAAGCGGTCCTCCCTGAATGCCCGGAAAGACTGCGGAATTAAGCATCGACGACATCATCTTAACCTCTCCCTTTGGGGTTGTGATACCCCATGGATTTATAAAATCTTTCCCCATGAGAATTATTCCGCCCCTGGGTCCTCTGAGTGTTTTATGTGTTGTGGAGGTAACGATGTGAGCATGTTTAAGAGGATTTTTAAGCAACCCGGCGGCTATCAGTCCTGCCGGGTGAGCCATATCGATCATAAGAAGAGCTCCGGTCTTGTCGGCTATGTTCCTCATTCTCTCATAATCCCATTCTCTTGAGTAAGCTGAAGCTCCTCCCACAATGAGTTTTGGTTTCTCACGCAGAGCAGTTTCTTCCATCATATCATAGTCGATATAACCTGTCTCTTCCCTTACACCGTATGCTACAGGCCGATATAGAATACCCGACGAATTAACAGGAGAGCCATGCGACAGATGACCACCGTGGGCAAGATCAAGTCCCATGAATGTATCGCCCGGTTTCAGGACATTAAGGAATACCGCCATATTTGCCTGGGCACCGGAATGAGGCTGAACATTAGCATATTCAGCATCAAAAAGCTCTTTCAGCCTGTCGATAGCAAGCTGTTCTGCTTCGTCAACCACTTCACAACCACCGTAATACCTGTGCCCGGGGTAGCCTTCGGCATATTTGTTGGTTAGTACCGATCCCATAGCTTCCAGAACCTGCGGGCTGACAAAATTCTCCGAAGCGATAAGTTCAATGCCGTTAATCTGACGCCGGCGTTCTTTTTCAATGATGTCGAAAATCAATGTGTCTCGTTTCATGATATGATGGTATTAAATTCTATTCCTCCGAGAACTGTACGAGCAATTCTCTGTAAGTAGTAAATATCCTTGATTTTGAAATGAATCCAACATAGTAACCGTTATCGAGAACAGGAAGGTTCCACGCACCCGTTTTCCTGAATGTCTCCATCACCGTTTCAATATTTTCTTTTTTGTCGATATACGAAGGAGGGATTGTCATAAGATCTTTCACCGATACCTTATCGTAAAGATCATGGTTGAACATGATCTCCCTGACCTCATCAAGAAGCACTATTCCCTCGAGGATATTATACTCATCGACAACCGGGAAAATGTTCCGTTTTGACTTTGAGATTACCTTTACCAGATCTCCCAGTTTATCACCAGGCTTGACCGTAATAAGGTCTTTTTCAATCTCTTTCTTCCAGTCCATACGTGTAAGAACTGCCTTGTCCTTGTCGTGGGTTATCAGTTCTCCCCTGCTTGCAAGCTGAACATGATAAATAGAATGCCTCTCAAAACTCCTGACTGTAATAAAGGCCATCGTCGAGGTAATGATAATCGGGATCAGGAGATCGTAGCCACCTGTAATTTCGGCAATAAGAAATATGGCTGTCAGCGGTGCATGCATTACACCTGCCATTACCCCTGCCATTCCCGCCAGAACAAATCTGTTATCGGCCAGGTTGACATTGAAGAACTGTTTCAGAATAGTGGCAAAGAAATATCCGTTAACTCCTCCAAGAAATAGTGTAGGCGCAAAGATACCTCCCACGCCGCCGGCGCCATTGGTGGAACTGCTTGCAAACACCTTGAGAAGAATCAGTCCTGCCATAAAAAGAACCACACCGGCAAAGTTTCCTGAAAAACGGCTTAAAATGCTTCCGTCAGTCACCGAAGCCACATCACCCTGCAGAAGAAGCATTATGGTATCATAGCCTTCACCATAAAAAGGAGGAAAAAGGAAAATAAGACCTCCGAGGACAGCTCCTCCGGCCAGCAACCTGATATACTGGTTGTTTATTTTCGCATACTGTTTCTCCAGCATGATGGTCAGCCTTGAAAAATAAAGAGACACAAGTCCTGAAAGAATTCCCAGAAGAAGGTACCACGGAATATTGGAAATAAGAAATGACTCTCTTATACTGAATGAAAAGAGAACCTGGTTTCCCATCAGAAAGTAGGCGACTGTTGCAGCTGTTACAGAAGATATAAGCAGGGGTACTATTGAAGATATGGTAAGGTCGAGCATGAGTATCTCGAGAGTAAAGACAATACCGGCAATCGGGGCCTTGAATATCCCTGCTATCGCACCGGCAGCGCCACAGCCTATGAGAAGTGTTACACTCCGGTAATTCAGTCTGAAGAACCTTCCCACCACAGAGCCTATCGAAGATCCGGTAAGGACGATGGGCGCCTCCGCTCCCACCGATCCGCCAAAGCCTATTGTGAGGGTGCCCGCAACTATTGAAGACCATGTGTTGTGTGTCCTCAGGTAGCTTTTTTTCATGGAAATGGCATACAATATCCTGCTGATACCATGACTAATATTGTCTCTAATGATAAATTTTACCAGGATCACCGTAAGAAGCATCCCTGCCAGCGGATAGGCAAGATAAAGGTATCCTCCTGATTCATAAGTAATTCCGCCAGTCAGAAATTCATGAGTGTAATGGAGGGCATTTTTCAAAAGGGCTGCGGCCAGAGCACTGAGCAGACCGACGACCAGGCTGAGAATATAAACCAGTCTCACCTCGTCGATAAGCTCACCCCGCGGATGCAGTATTCTTTTAAAAAATTTTCCGGCTGACATAGTTTATGCAAATATAGAAACATTAGAAAAGCTTCACCGTTTTTTATATAAGTTTGTCGTAATGAAGCTGACCATATTATTTATATGGCATAATCAGTGTAATAAGATGCCGGTCATTAACGTATTAAATACATATCATCTGTGCATAATATGAAGGCATGGCACACCATCTTTTTTTTGACAGCATTAATATCCGCTGCCGGATTACAGTCATACGGACAGGCTGATTCCGTGCCACCCATCCCGCCGGTTCTTAATCTGGTGTCGGTCGATCCATGGTCAGGAAACGTTGAGATTACCTGGCTGCCCAGTCCCTCTGCCGATGTGGCCGGCTACATCATTTATCTCGACAAGGACACTCAGGGAGCCACAGAGCTCGATACCCTTTATTCAGAATCAGCCACCACATATACCAGAACAGGATCGGGATCGAAATACTACAGTGAATCTTTCGTGGTTGCAGCCTTCGACACCGCAGATAACATAAGTCCACTTTCAAATACAAAAAGAACTATTTATTCAACTGCAGTGACAGATACCTGTAATAAGCTTATAACCATCAGCTGGAACCGTTATCTGCCTGAACCGGGAGAAATTCTCAGTCATACGATCATGTACTCAGCCGACGGATCATCTTTCTCCGAACTGACGACAGAGGGTCCTGAAGCAACGGAATATGTTCTCGACGAATTTGAGGTAAACAGTCAGTACTGTTTTTATGTAACTGCGAACCTGACTGGCGGACTGGAGTCACATTCAAATCAGGCATGTGTCAATACGTCGATGCGAAGACCTCCGGAATGGATAAATGCCGATTATGCCACAGTTGAAGGCAACAGTGCCATAAGACTCTCTTTCACAATCGACCCGCTTTCAGAAAGAGGAGATTTCATTCTTGAAAGAAGTGAAAGCAGTTCAGCGGATTTTACACAGATCCATTCATTTTCAAATACATATGGCAATATTAGCTATACCGATACTGAGGCTGACATAACAATGGTGAATCAGTACAGGCTTGTGGCAGTTAACAGCTGTAACATACGGAGTGAAGTTTCAAACATTGCCTCAAATATGGTGCTGAATTCAGAAAGAAAAGAGTCGATGATAAGACTCACATGGAACAGTTATAAAGAATGGAGAGGATCCGTCAGCTCGTACAGGATATATGTAACGACAGGCAGCTATCCTGAAGAGAGGTATACGCTAACACCCTCTGATACAGTGTATGACATAGCCTATGCCGATCTGATGTATGAGGCCGAAACGGATAAGATCTGTTTCATGGTCAAAGCTGTTGAAGGATCCAATCCGCTGACAGAAAACGGAGAGAGCGATTCCCGGGTGGCATGCATTTATGTGGAAGAAAGGATTACCGTCCCCGACATTTTCACACCGGACCAAAATTCAATCAATGATTTTTTCAGACCGTTATTGTCGTTTACTCCCTTGTCGTACAGGCTGGTCATTACCGATATCAAAAGAAGAACGGTTTTTGAGACTGCAGATCATAATAAGGAATGGGACGGAACCAAAGGCGGGACTCCCCTGCCCGAGGGAACCTATCTGTGGTTCCTGAAAACGCTAACCCCTTCGGGAAAAGAGATTACGAGAACCGGAACCGTTGTCATAATATTTAACAGGTAGTAGATGCAACAATAAGCCTACGCTGAATTTTTCAACTTTTAGAGCTATATTTGTAGACCGGACAGACAGTTTCCTGACTATTTATGGGTAACAAGGATTTTTTTGACGAGGAAGATAAGAAACTTATTCAGGAAGAGTATGACTCTCTGATCAATAACCTTACCAGATGTGACAAGGAGGGTGACAGGGAACTCATTGAAAAAGCTTTCAGAATAGCTAACGAGGCGCACTGGAATATGCGCAGAAAGTCGGGAGAACCGTACATCATTCATCCCATTTCTGTCGCCAGGATCGTCAACCAGGAGATAGGCCTTGGAGCCAAGTCGATAGTAACAGCATTGCTTCATGATGTTGTTGAAGATACTGAATACACTCTTGAACAGGTAACACGCGATTTCGGTCCAAAGATTGCGTCGCTTATCGACGGGCTTACAAAAATATCCGGAACCTACAATAAGGAAAGTTCGTCGTCGATGCAGGCTGAAAACTTCCGGAAGATGCTGATGACGCTTTCTGACGACATAAGGGTCATCCTCATAAAGATAGCTGACCGGCTTCATAATATGCGGACTCTCGATTCGATGCCCGAGCATAAGAAAATGAAAGTTGCCGGAGAAACGATTTTCCTTTATGCACCACTTGCTCATCGTTTAGGCCTCTTTGCAATAAAAAGCGAACTCGAGGATCTGAGTTTTAAGTTCCGTCAGCCTCAGATATACGACGAGATAGCCGCAAAGCTTAAGCACAGCGAGAAGAAATTTTTTGCCCTCATTAATAAATTCGCTCTGCCTATCATTGAAAAGCTTACCGAGGTCGGGATAAGCTTTGACATCAGCGGAAGGCCAAAGTCTATTTTTTCCATCTGGAAAAAGATGCAGGCAAAGAACGTACCCTTCGAGGAAATATACGATGTGCTGGCGGTAAGGATCGTCTTTGAGCCCACACCCGACATACCGGAGAAGACCCAGTGCTGGAATATCTATTCCATGATCACCGACACTTATCTTCCAAAACCCGATCGCCTGCGCGACTGGGTCAGCCGGCCCAAACCAAATGGTTATGAAGCGCTGCATGTAACTGTAATGGGTCCGGAAGGCAAATGGGTTGAGGTACAGATAAGAAGCCGCCGGATGGACGAGATAGCAGAAAGAGGCTATGCCGCTCACTGGAAATACAAGGGCGATTCCTCACAGGAAAATGAGCTCGACAAGTGGATAAAAAAGATCCGGACCATGCTTGAAAACCCGCTTGAAGATCCGATAGAATTCCTCGACGAGTTCAAGATGAACCTCTTTTCATCTGAAATAATGGTCTTCACTCCTAAAGGAAAGCTCATCAGCCTGCCCAAAGGAGCCTCGGCACTGGATTTTGCCTATGAAATCCACACAGAAGTAGGTAACAAGGCCATAGGAGCTAAAATAAATTATAAACTGAATCCTGTCAGCGCCGTTCTGATGAGTGGCGACCAGGTTGAGATAATAACTTCCGACATTGCAAAACCTGATAAGGAGTGGCTTTCCTTTGTAACCACCTCGCGTGCCAAGGAAGCAATAAAGGGTGCTCTGCGGACTGAAAGTTCTAACCGGATAAAAAGGGGTATGGACATCCTGGAGGATAAACTGAAGGAACTGGGTGTCACATCCAACGCCGAAGTGGTAAGGAAGCTTATGCAGGCTTACGATATCCCGAATAAGGATGAGCTTTATTCCGGCATTGAACTGGGAATTGTCGACCTGGAAAACCTTAAAAAGATTGTCAGGAAGTCTCCAGGGAAAAATGTCATTAAGTACTGGGAGCTCAAGCTTATAGGAAGCAGAAAGGAAGCAAAGGAAGAAGCATCTCCAAAAAAGGAGAAGCTAAATGCAAATGTTCCTTTTCTCCTTAGAGAAAACGTCGAGAATGCCGAACAATCATACGAAATAGCCAAATGCTGTAATCCGATACCCGGCGACGAGGTCACAGGATACCGTTCACCCGAGGGCACCATCATTATACACAAGCCTAAATGTCCTGTTGCCATAAGGCTTATGTCGAACGAGGGTAACAGGATCATCGCTGTCAAATGGGCCATTCACAAGCTGGTGTCCTTCCCTGCAAGGATCAGCATGTCGGGCATCGACAGGATAGGCCTCGTAAATGAGATCACCAACATCATCTCATCCGAACTTAAGGTCAATATGTCAAGGATCAACATTTCCGTTCACGAAGGGATCTTCGAAGGAACTATTGATGTGTACATTCACCACACTAAAGACCTGAACAACCTGATGATGAAAATATCGAACATCAAGGGGATTGACAGTGTCAAGAGAGTGGAGGATTTTTCTGAAATCACCTCCTGACTTCCTTCCCGGCGGAATTATCAAAAAAATCATAATTTTGTTATTATTTTAAATTAATCCGGATATGAATAACGAGGATTCGAAAAATACAGTTAAAAAGATCTTTACCAATTATCTGGAAAAGAAGGGGCACCGCAAGACACCGGAACGATATGCAATTCTTGATGAAATTTACTCGCGTTCAGGTCATTTCGACATAGAATCACTGTACATCTTCATGAAAACCAAAAATTACAGGGTCAGCAGGGCTACGCTATACAACACCATCGACCTGCTTCTCGACTGTAACCTGGTGGTAAAACATCAGTTCGGTAAGAACATGGCTCAGTTTGAAAGAGCATATCAGTGCGGTCAGCACGATCATCTTATCGACCTGGAGACGGGACAGGTAATTGAATTCTGTGATCCCAGGATTAATGAAATTATAAGGACTGCATGTGAACTTAACAATTTCGTTCCACAGTATCACTCACTATACATCTACGGGAACAAGGCTGAAGATAAAGGCAAAAAAAATAAGGGTGGTCCGATTATGAACCACCCGGATTAGTTTCAGATAATATCAGTATTTATCAGAAGGCATAACCGAAGGTAAGCCCTAATGGAACACTAACAGTGAATTTATTTGTAAGATTCAGATCATCAAGGAATTCATCCATTTCCATCCCGGGAGAATCATACGATTTATTCTTGATACCAACACCTGTGAAAATATCAAGGGCAAATCCTCCTTTACTTATTATCTGGTAGCCGAGAGCCAAATGGATATTTAGCTTGGCTGCCGTAATATACTCATTATCGTCGGCGCTGTTTTTCATCTTTGCCCATGCATACGATACATGCGGGCCAACATAAAATCCCGATGGAGCGTCATCGTCTGTCAGGAAGAACTTATACCACAACTGCCCGTGAAAGCCGCCTGATTTTAGTGTTGTGTCACTGTCAGCATCCGACATATCCATTATGGTACTTATAAGAGGGCTGGTTCCCAGATAGCCAACTCCGACCTGAACAGATTGTTTGCCAAAGGTTTGTGCTTCGAAACTCAACTTGTATTCATTGGTGAGAGGGACAATCCAGAGGGCATAGATGGGGCCACCCAGAATAGAGAGAGGGTTGGTTTTAACGGTGAACCTGAAATCGTCACCTGTTGAGGATCCCTGTGCAGATGCGTGACTGCCCGAGATCATAATAGCTACCCCGGTTATCAAAGCAAAAATTGTCTTTTTCATAATCAGTAACTGAGTTAATTAAAATATAAAATTACAAAATTTGAGATAATAACAACCCATCAGCTCATTTATTGTGTATTCCGGGTCACATTTCATGTCTATGCCGATCTCCACAGGGCATTTATTAACAATCGAATAACAGAAATTTGAAAGGTCGATTTATTTTGTAACTTGTGAACTGTTAAAAAAAGAGATTAGGTTATTGGCTATGAATACAGATATTTTATTGGGATTGCAGTGGGGAGATGAGGGAAAAGGAAAAATTGTCGATGCAATCAGCCCTGAATATGATATAATTGCACGTTTTCAGGGGGGGCCTAATGCGGGACATTCTCTGGAATTCAACAATGTGAAGCACATTCTTCACCTGATCCCGTCAGGCATCTTTCACAGTGAAAAGATTAACGTAATCGGCAATGGTGTGGTTATAGATCCTGCTGTTTTCAAAAAGGAAATTGAAAACCTGGGACCGCCGGTGAGTGAGCTTGCCGGAAGGCTTATCATTTCTGCAAAAGCCAACCTGATACTTCCGGGCCACAGGATTCTTGATGCTGCCTATGAAAAGCACAAGGGATGTTTAAAGATCGGATCCACTCTCAAAGGCATAGGTCCGGCCTACACTGACAAGGTGGCACGCAACGGACTCAGGGCCGGAGACATCCTTGCCGAAAATTTCAGGGACCTTTACGAAGAGCGTCTCGAAGCTCATCTCAGAATACTGAAAAACTATGACCTGGAATATGACCTAAAAGAATACGAGGCAGGATGGTTTGAAGGTATAGAAATGATGAAAAATTTCAGGATCATCAACACTGAGTATTATATAAATGACCTTATCGACCGTGGTAAAAAACTGCTTGCCGAGGGAGCCCAGGGAACCATGCTGGATATCGATTTCGGCTCATATCCCTTTGTCACCTCATCAAACACTGTCAGCGCCGGCGCATGTACCGGACTGGGGATATCGCCAAAGAATATAGGAGAGGTATTCGGCATTTTTAAAGCCTATTGCACAAGGGTCGGAAGCGGCCCCTTCCCCACCGAACTTAATGATGAAACAGGAAAACTTCTCCGCGATGCCGGACATGAATACGGTTCCACGACAGGCCGGCCGCGCAGATGCGGATGGCTTGACATTCCTGCACTGAAATATGCGATTATGCTCAACGGTGTCACACAGCTGTTTATGACCAAGAGCGATGTTTTGTCGGGAATTGACACAATTAAGGTATGTACATCCTATCTCCTCGCCGGTGAAGAAACGCGCGAGCTGCCAATAAACAATATTCCTGTTGAACCTGTATACACAGAAGTTCCGGGATGGAAGGAAAATATCTCCGGTATCAGGGAATTCAGCCTGTTACCATCAAATCTACGTAACTATATCAAATTTATTGAAGACCAGACCGGTGTTCCTGTAACACTGGTGTCTGTAGGACCTGATCGTGAAGAGACAATTCTGCGGTAAGAAAATATACCCGCATAATTCAGAATACCCGAAAAGGAATTATTTCCTTTCGTACACCCAGGCATCTATCTGTACTGTATCCAGAAACTGGTTCAGACGGCTGAAGGCTTTGGCTGCATCGGGATGTGCTTCTGCCACAACCAGTTCAAAACTTGTCCCGGGAAAAGGTATTATCGTCGGATCGTAACCTCTGTTCCGGTATTCCTCAACCCACTCCCTGGCATACTCCGGAGTTATAAAAGCTCCAACCACTATGTTGTAACGTGTCGCAAGCGCCAGACGCTCCTCTTCAGCAAGCCTCATTGAATCGAGCCGCGCCTGCTCAAGTACCCTGAGACGTTCTTCCACAGCCTTCAGGGAATCAGCTTCCCTGATCTTTCTCTGCTGTTCCTGCAAAGCTTCCAGTTCTGCTTTCTTCTTTCCAAAGATCTTTTTGTCTTTAAAAAATTTGCACGAAGGCATACCTGCAAGCAGAACCATAAGTAAAAAAAGGGTCAGATACCTCATAAAATAAATTTTAATATGTCCATCAACCGATTGCCGTGTAATATATTAACAGGCCTATAAATCAAAGATACAAAATATCGGGCATGAAACCAAATCACAAAGAAGGAGCACATGTTGTAATATTCCAGATTTTGTATCTTAGAGTCCGGATTTAATGACTCGAAAAACTTTAAAAATGAAATCACTTATCGAATTTTTTGAAGAAAGTGTTGAAAAATTTGGTCACAACATTTATCTGTGGGAAAAACCGGGAGACAAATATGAAGGTACAACCTATGAAGAGACCCGACGGCAGGTGTATGAATTTGCTGCTGGTCTCCGATGCATGGGCATAAAGAAGGGCGACCGGCTAAGTCTTATCTCGGAAGGAAGAAACAACTGGGTGATCGGTGAACTGGGCATACTTTACGCCGGAGGTGTTAATGTACCCCTCTCAACGAAACTGAATCCCGAAGAGATCATGTTCAGAGTAAATCACTCAGAATCAAGAATGATACTTGTCTCTTCAATTCAGGCATCCAAGGTAATGGAAGTGATAGACCAGTGCCCTGTTATTGAAAAAATAATTCATTTCGACAAGCAGGAAGAGTATGGAAAGAATGAGATACACTTCAACGAGGTGAGGAAGCTGGGACGTGAATGGCTCGACAAAAACGGAAACACTAAGATCTTTGAAGAAAGCTTCAGAAGCCTTGTCCCCGACGATTTTGCAAACATCTGCTATACATCCGGCACCACAGCCGATCCCAAGGGGATAATTCTGACTCATGGCAACTATGTTACCAACGTTTACCAGGCATACAGCCTCATGGATATACCTCCTTTCTACAAGACACTTGTGATCCTTCCGTGGGATCATTCCTTCGGGCACACAGCGGCATTATTCGCCTTTATGGGAAAAGGGGCCAGTATTGCTTCGGTGAAAACAGGTAAAACACCGATGGAAACGCTCAGAAACCTGCCTTCGTGCATGAAGGAGATAAAGCCAAATTTGATGATGAGCGTTCCGGCCATAGCCAAAAATTTCAGAAAGAATATCGAAAAGGGTATAAGGGAAAAAGGAAAGTTTACCGCAATGCTGTTCAATTACGCCCTTAAACTGGCCTATTCATATAACAGGGAGGGCTGGAACAAGGGTCAGGGCATTCAGAAGCTCAAAAAACCTCTGCTCCGGCTCTTCGATAAGATCCTCTTCAGCAAGGTAAGAGAAGCTTTCGGAGGAGAACTCGATTACTTCATCGGTGGTGGAGCCCTTCTGGATATCGAGCTGCAGAGGTTCTTTTACGCCATCGGTGTGCCGATGTACCAGGGATACGGGCTGAGCGAAGCCTCACCCATAATATCTTCCAACTCGGCAGCACGTCATAAACTTGGATCTTCAGGGATACTGGTGAACAACATGGATCTGAAAATCTGTGACGATGAAGGCAAAGAACTGCCTGTAGGCGAAAAAGGTGAAATAGTTATAAGGGGCGGTAATGTAATGTACGGATACTGGAAAAATGAAGCCGCAACAAAGGATACCATAAAAGACGGATGGCTTCATACAGGCGATATGGGATATATGTCTACCGATGGTTTCCTGTATGTCCTGGGACGTTTCAAAAGCCTTCTGATAGCCGACGACGGTGAAAAATTCAGTCCTGAAGGTATCGAAGAAGCTGTAACTGAACAATCGAAATACATCGACCAGTGTATGCTTTATAATAATCAAAAACCCTACACTGTGTGCCTGATAGTTCCCAATCAACACTCGCTTAAAACTTACCTCGAAGAAAAAAATCTTACAGCCGATTCGGATGAAGGTAAACGTGTAATACTTTATCTCCTTGAAAATGAGGTAAATGAATATCGCACCAACGGAAAATTCGGAAAGATGTTTCCCCAGCGCTGGCTGCCGGTAGCTATCGGGATACTGGAAGAGGGATTTAACGAAGACAACGGTCTGATGAATTCCACGATGAAGATCGTAAGAGGTAAGATAATGGATAAATACCAGGATCTTATTGACTTCCTGTATACACCAGAGGCCAAAGCCATTACTAACGAGAGGAATATCTCGGAGGTGGAGAAGATGAAATTAGGATAGAGGCGTGCGGTGTGGGACATGCGGCGTGCGGTGTGGGGCATGAGACGTGAAAGAGGTGTAAAGAATTGAAGTAAGTCCGGATTATTTTTTTCTGAAGGGTTCGAAGGCCATGAAATCGGCATGATGTACTATCCAGGCTTCCGTCGATCTCTTCACGAGGTCACCTTCATGAGCATGGGCTGCAATTATATGACATACTTCGGCAGGAACACCACATTCCTCTGCCAGTGAGACACCCGAGAAAGGGTGGCGGAGGTATCTGCCATAAGTGCCCTGAATTGCATTGCCGTCATTATCAAGTTCATATTCAAGAAGTTTACCTACGTCAGCAAGAATGGCTCCCGACACAAGGATATCCATATCGACAGGCAGATCATCGCCGAAAAAACTGTTCATTGCTTCCCCGCAGGCTCTTGCCATATGAACAACGCACCTTTTATGGGCCATAAAACTCACTTTAAGATCCGGTCCGCAAAGCAGGGTAAAAGGTATCTTATCAAGGTCGGCGGGTTTAAGGACGCTCTTGTCGAGTGCTCTCTGCCAGGTGGCAGCCGTTTTTTCTCTTAGTGAGATGTCATTGATCCATTCCAGTTCCGGCCACAGTGTCTTCAACGTTTCAGTCATTTTGCAGTGTCATTATTTTAATCTGGAAATTATCTCATCGGTCATCCGGATAGTAGATACGGCACCGTTATCAATCACTTCAGGACGTCCCTGCATTTTCATCATGTCATATGTTCTTACACGACCTTCCATTATAACTTCCGCAATTGCATCCCGGATGGATCCGCTTATCTTCTTTTCTCCCAGGTAATCAAGCATCATACAGGCTGATTCGATCATCGCAATGGGATTTACAATAGGTGTACTGTAATCTGCATATTTAGGTGCCGATCCGTGAGTCGGTTCGAATACAGCCACACCGTCGGCAGAATACTGTGCACTGCAGGCAAAGCCCAGCCCTCCTATGAGTCCGGCAAATCCGTCAGATACAATATCGCCAAACATGTTACCGGCGACGATAACTCCGTATTCCTCAGGATTTTTGGTAAGCCACATCATTTGTGCATCGATGTTTGTATTTATGAGTTTTATTTCCGGGAAAATATCCTTTTGTATTTCACGGGCCATTTTCCACATCATCCCGGATGTTTCCCTTACAACATTTGGTTTTTCACACACAGTGACTGATTTATACCCGTTTTCGCGGGCATAGGAAAAAGCAGCTTTAAGGATTCTCTCCGTTGCTTTTTTTGTAAAGATCCTCACTGAAACAGAAAGTTCATCAACAGGCACATCACCAAAATTTTTTCTGAATTTAGGATGCGACTGAAGGGCCTGGTAAACATTATCGGGCGGATTTGTCCACTCTACTCCTGAATACAGGCATTCGGTGTTCTGCCTGAATATTACAGCATCAATCCGTGGCTCTTCTATTGTGTTTCCGCTACCTCTTCTGATGAAATTGAGAGGGTTTCCCTTGTATGAACGGCAAGGTCTGACACATATATCGAGATTAAAATACTGCCTCAGTCCAACGATGGGGCTGGAATATACAAAGCCTCTGTCCTGCAATGCCGGATCGAGTTCTGCCCTGGCCTCATCGTTCGGTTTTGAAGTTATGGCTCCGAACAAAGCTATTCTGTGCTTTTGGATAAGCTTCAGTGTCCTTTCAGGTAAGGGGTTACCCTCACTGCACCAGTATTTCCATCCTATGTCGCCGTAAATATATTCCGCATCAAATCCTGCGGCGTCGAGTACCCTGACAGCCTGATCGAGGACAATTGACCCTATGCCGTCGCCCGGTAATAGAACTATACTTCTTCCTGCCATGTAAGTTTCTTAGTTGTTTATAATGATCCCTGTACAGAGTAAAAATAAGTAAAATAAATCAGCTCAAAAAGTCCGGTCTCATTTACCGTTGCACTTTTTTACGTTTAAAAAAATTAATTCTACCTTTGACGCCAGATATAATGTGGCATGAGCATATTCAACGGACTGAAACCCGAACTTGTATGGACTTACTTTGAGGAGATCTGCAAAATACCCCGTCTTTCTAAAGATGAAGGAAGGATCAGGGCTTACCTTATGCAGTTCGCAAGGCAGAACAACCTCTGTGCAAAAGAAGACAGTGCAGGCAACATTCTCATAGTTAAAGAAGCTTCACCGGGAATGGAGGATCGGAAAACGGTCGTCCTTCAGAGCCACATGGACATGGTTGGAGAAAAAAATGCCGATCATCCTCACGACTGGGCAAAAGACCCTATTATACCGGTCGTTAAGGACGGATGGGTAACAGCAAGCGGTACTACTCTGGGAGCTGATGATGGAATAGGAATTGCTGCACAGATGGCCATTCTGGCCGATAAGAACATTGCCACGGGGAAACTTGAATGCCTTTTTACCACTGACGAGGAATCAGGAATGACCGGAGCTATAAATCTGAGTCCCGATTTCTTCGAGGGCAGGATCCTCATAAATCTCGATTCGGAAGATGAAGGTATTCTATTCATCGGATGTGCGGGAGGAATGGACACTGTTGCTGAAATGACCTACACTGTCGATGCACCAGACTATGATGGTGAAGCTCTTGAGATATCGGTAACAGGTCTCAGGGGAGGCCACTCGGGTGATGAAATTCACAAAGGGTTCGGAAACTCAGTAAAGATAATGAACAGGATCCTGTGGAATCTCTCCAATGAATTTATTATCGCGCTGGCCAGTTTTGACGGTGGTAATCTGCGCAATGCGATTCCGAGAGAGGCCTTTGCCACTATCGTGGTAAACAGGAACTTAAAGGAAAATGTAAAGAAAAGGGTTGAGGAATTAAATGACCTGATAAAAGACGAACTGGGTCATATTGAAAAAGAACTGAATATATCGGTAAAGGATGTTTCAATGCCTGACCGGGTGATGGATAAGGATAATCACAGCAAGCTTCTCGCAGCAATTAACTGTTGTCCGCACGGACCACTGGCATGGTCGACAGAGATGGAAGATCTTGTGGAGACCTCAACGAATCTGGCATCGGTAAAATTTGTTGACAACAACAGGATCAGGATAGTCACCACCCAGCGCAGTTCCATCGAATCATCAAAGATTGATGCCGGATCGATGGTGGCATCATGTATGAAACTTGCCGGAGCCAGGGTAGAACACTCTGCCGGTTATCCCGGATGGAGGCCTAATATTTCTTCAGAAATACTGAAAATTACCATTGAAGCATACAGGACACTCTTCAGTAAAGAACCACAGGTAAGAGCAATTCATGCCGGTCTTGAATGCGGTCTGATATATGAGAAAAATAAAGGTATTGATATGATCTCATTCGGTCCCACAATCCGTGGTGCACACACTCCCGAGGAGAGGCTGGAGATAAAAACCGCACTTATGTTCTGGGACCTGCTTCTGGAAGTACTCGCAAGGATACCCAAGAAATAGTATCCGCTTCCGGGTACAAATTAATCCGTTAACAGAAAATCATCTTTGCCTGCAGAACAGACTGGGCATTCATAATCTTCAGGCAGTTCACTGAAGGGAGTTCCGGGCATAATGCCTTGTGACGGTTCTCCTTCTGCCGGATCATATACATATCCGCAGATTTCACATTTATACTTCTCCATCTTTGTTTATTTTTTTGTTTTTATCTGACGAACCACATCGATAACCGTTCCGTCTACCCATTTGACTGCAGCCACTACCCTGTCTTCAAATTCGGGTTTCGAAGGTTTACCGCAAATATTTTCAGCTTCCTCCTTAAGTTCTCCTATTGTCGTGAGCGGAAGTCCGCTTCCCTTTACCCTTCTGATCAGGTCTTTGCGTAGCGGATTAATGGCTATACCTCTTTCTGTTATCACTACATCTATTAACTCTCCCGGTCCGCACAGGGTAGTTACACTATCAACTATTACAGGTATTCTGTCGCGAAAAAGAGGCAGGGGCAGAATTACATTCCTGGCATGAAGACAGTTCTGCCACCCTCCTATTCCGTGCAGAAGGTAACCATCAGAATGGCTGACCACATTACCGTTGAAATTAAGATCCACTTCCGTTGCACCGAGGATCATAATATCCATCATACTGGTAAGATTACCTTTTGAATGATAATTATATGCGTTGAAGACCGGATATGGCACGTGCAGTGGATTTTCTTCCACAGACCTCACAGCATCAAGATCAAATGCCTGTGCATCAAGTATATATCCCATCTGGCCTTCTTCCAGCATCCTTACCATGTACTTAGTGCTTCCACCAAAACCGAAGGCCGATCGCCATCCTTTGTTTTTTAGAATTTCGTGTATAAACACTCCTATGGCCAGCGAGGTTCCACCTGCTCCGGCCTGTATCCTTACACCATCGGTGAGTATGCCCGACAGTTCGAGAAATGAAGCTGTAAGTTCGGCTATCAGCAACCTGTCGGGGCTTTTGGTTATCTCTGTGGTTCCCGAGACAATTTTTTCAGGGATGCCTATTTTATCGACAACAACGACATAATCGACATAGTTTCCTTCTATCTCCATAGGGTAGCACGGTATGTCGACAAGGTTATCGGTTACGATGATAACCTTTGTTGCATACATGCTGTCGGGTTTTGCATATCCGATGACTCCACACGCGGACTTACCTCCGGTACCTCTGGCATTACCGAAGGAATCGGCACTCGGAGCCACCAGCACGGCCAGATCTATTTTCACCTCTCCATCCTGTATTGCCTGTACCCTGCCCCCGTGCGATCTCAGCACCGCTGTTCCCTTCATTCTTCCTTCCGACACAAAACGACCGAGAGGACCGTTCATACTTCCCTCAATCCTGTTAATGGTACCGTCTTCGAGATATTTTATAAGAGGCTCATTACAGGGAAAAGAGGCTGAAGGGAACCACACAAGGTCCTTCACTCCCATTTCCCTGGCAATTTCAAAAACCCTGTTTGCGATCAGGTCTCCATCGCGCAGGTGATGATGGGTTGAAATGGTCATCCCGTCACGCAGCCCGCATTTACGAAGGGCTTCGCCCAGTGAAGCCAGCACCTTATTGCCGTCGGGAGGATAATCCGTACAAGAGGGTATCGGGGGAGCATACTTTCGCCCTGTAGGCTTATGCTTTCCCACTCCCCTGAAAGGCACAACCTTCTCTCCGTTTATTAGCAGGGGGACTTTCCGGCCGGCTGCATTAACAGTACTTTTTACCTGCATATCCTATATAGGTCATTTTTCAATAATTACCTTATCATTCCTTTTTCCGGTCTGCCGGGATCATACCCAGTTTCACGGCAAGGTTTATTGTTTTCATGGCTCTGGCAACAACAGGAGCATCTATCATTTTTGTACCGAGAGCCACAACTCCCAGCCCCCTGTTCTTCGCATCCTCCCAGGCAAGGACTATTTTCAGGGCCTTTTCTGTTTCTTCTGCTGAAGGCGCAAAGCCCTTGTTAATAACCCTTATCTGACGTGGATGGATGCAACCCATTCCTTCAAATCCCAGAGCCTTCGACCGGGCGACATTGTGAGTAAGACCTTCAATATCTGCAACATCGGAAAACACTGAGTCGATTGGTTGAATACGGGCTGCCTTTGCCGCATTGACAATTCTGGTGCGGGCATAAAAAGACTCACTGCCCTCCAGTGTTCTCTGAACCCCCAGGTCAGCGGTGAAATCTTCAAGTCCTATTGCCATGGCAACTACGTTCTCAGAAGCTCCTGCAATGCTGAAAGCATTTTCAACACCGTAAGCACTTTCAACGACAGGCATCAGGAAAGTCCTGTTTTTTAACTTTCGTTCCGTTCTTATTTTATTTATTTCCGAATCAAGCTCCTGAACCTGTTCAGCAGTATCACATTTCGGTATAAGCACAAGATTCACGTTGTTTGGTATTAGCACCTTCAGATCCTCCAGCCCGGTCTTGCCCTGGTTTATCCTCACCATTCGTTCAGCTCCGCGGAAATCGATCTGTCTCAGGGCATTTCTGACAAGCAGGCGGGCTTCATCCTTCTTTTCGGGAGCTACCGAATCTTCGAGATCGAGGATGATGCCGTCGGCAGAATGAAGTCCGGCGTTTATCATAAGCGCAGGATTGTTACCGGGGAGGTACAAGCGTGAAAATCTTGTCCGGTCTGCTTCTGTCGAATAAATGTTCGTCTTTAGCATTACAGGAAGGTACTCCCTGTCTGAATCCGTAAGTTTTTTTATTGCTGCCTCAAGGCGTGCCATGATAACAAATGGCAAGGCACCCGAATCTTCAACCAACAGTTCAGCATCCCGGATCATGAAATGTGCAAGAACTTCCCGGCAGAGTGCTGATATTGATTCCCCGTAAAGGGTTCCGACCTTTGACTTCAGATCGATGGTGATACCACCTTTGTGCTTGATTTCCAGGGTAACTCCGCAATCGGATCTTACTTTTGGTCCCGTATTACCTGCAAATGCATTTTTCATCCAATACTTTTCTGAATTTTAAAAACCCTTACTACCAGATGTAATCTCTCGCTACAGGACGGGGTCTTCTAAAGCCATCAATCATCCCCGACAACATTATAAAAATAATAAAATTATCCGAGATAGCTGAGAAGTATCCCTGCTGCAATGGCTGAACCGATAACCCCGGCCACATTAGGTCCCATGGCATGCATGAGAAGATGGTTCGTCTTGTCGGCTTTGAGCCCTTCTGCTTCGGAGACACGTGCACTGTCTGGCACTGCCGAGACTCCTGAATTGCCTATCAGCGGGTTGATTTTACTCCCTTCAGGAAGAAACAGGTTCATTGTCTTTGCAAAAAGGACTCCCGACACAGTGGCGATTGCAAAAGCACAGGCTCCCAGGGCGAAGATAAGAACTGACTCTTTCGTAAGAAATACATCGGCCTGAGTCGATGCACCCACCGTTAAGCCGATCAGGATTGTCACTATGTCTATCAGTGATGTACGGGCTGTCTCTGCCAGTCTTTTTGTAACTCCCGATTCCTTAAGCAGGTTTCCGAAAAACAGCATTCCCAGCAACGGAAGAGCGCCGGGGGAGATGAAACATGTAAGAAGAAGTCCGAATATCGGGAACAAAGTTTTTTCAGTTTTGGTCACTACCCTGGGAGGCTTCATCCTTATAAGCCTTTCCTTCCTGTTTGTAAGAAGCCTCATTATGGGGGGCTGAATTACCGGTACCAGGGCCATATAGGAATAGGCGGCTATGGCAATAGGGCCAATAAGATTTTTAACTGTGGTTCCGTCAGCCAGTATATTCATGCCGTTTGCCAGCCTCGATGAAATAAAAATTGCAGTAGGTCCGTCGGCTCCGCCTATTATTCCTATTGCGCCGGCCTCAGGCATATTGAATCCCAGCACCAGGGCACCGAGAAAAGTGATGAAGATACCCACCTGGGCAGCTGCCCCGAGAAGAAGCAGCCTCGGGTTGGATATCAGCGAAGAAAAATCGGTCATGGCCCCTATTCCCAGAAAGATAAGAGGCGGATAAACCCCCTTCATAACACCGAAATACAGATAATTAAGTACGCTGCCCTCCTGGTAAATACCTATCTGCAGATTTGTTCCTCCCTCAATGAAAACCGGAATATTGCCTATCAGTATGCCTGCTCCTATTGGAATTAGCAACAAAGGCTCGTATTCATATTTTATCGCAAGGAAAATAAAAATCAGTCCGATGATGATCATTATTAGATGCCCGGGGGTGGCATTCCTGAAGCCTGTATATTCCCAGAATTTTCTGAGTCCTGATGTAAATTTCCCGTCACCCTGTTTGTCGGGCTGCTCAACAGAAGCAGAGACCACACTTTCAATGCCCTGCTCTGCCGACAATTTTTTCCTTTCCTGTTCAGGTTTTACGAAGGCCATCCATGCAAGTGACAAAATGACCAGGATGCCAATGATTGTATATGATCTTCTGTTCTGCATCACGGATTGATGATCATTAATACGTCATCCTGGAGGACTGACTGACCTGATGAAATATTGAGAACTGATATTTTTCCTGCTTTCTCCGCCTTGATGGCATTTTCCATTTTCATTGTTTCAAGTGTGCAGAGTGTCTGTCCCGATATAACTTCATCGCCCTGCCTGACAAGCACCTGGATGATGACTCCGGGAAGCGGGGCTCTTATCTCAGCTGGTTTCTGAGCACCTTCTGATACCGGAGGCTTTTCTGCTTTCTGAATCCTTGTACGCACAGGAGGCACACTTACGGGTTTTCCGGGCAGCTCTTTCTGCATTTCTACATCGTATACGGTGCCGTTAACCTCTATCCTTGCAGTATTTCCTTCAATATCAAGAACCTCAACTTCATACAGGTTTCCGTTTATCCTGAACTTGTATGTTTTCATTATACAGCCGGTTTATATTAATATTAAAGGTTGCTCATATTATACAGTTTCGAACTCCAGGGAGAATAGTTGCGTGAAACACGTTTTATTGTTATCACTCCGCTTTCGACATCATGAAGTTCATTAAGATGCAGGTAAAGGGCCATTGCAATAGCGGCATTAACCTCACCCGACATCAGGGTCTTTGCTGTAACGACCTCTGAGGGATCGAGACCTTTTTTGCGCGCAAAACTTCGCAGCCTGAAGTTGAGGAAAAAAGTAATAACATACCTGAAGAACAGGTATACCAGAAAAAGCGACAGAAAAACTATTCCTATCCCTACTGCAACAACAGTCCAGGCAAGGGGGTCAAATTTCTGAAGGGCTATCAGCGAAAACAACAGGGTCATAATTTATATCTAAAGAGGTATGTTTCCATGTTTTTTCATGAGTCCCGGATCTTTCTTTGTGGAAAGTGTTCTCAGGGCCCTTATTATCCTGAACCTTGTATTCCGGGGTTCAATTACATCATCGAGATACCCGTACTTTGCAGCTTCATAGGGATTTGCAAATTTTGCGCGGTATTCCTGTTCTTTTTTCAGAACATAATCTTTTCTTTTCTCCGGATCGGTGATCTCATTTATTGTTTTGCCGTCGAGGATCTCTATGGCTCCCTGCGGACCCATCACGGCAATTTCAGCTGTGGGCCATGCATAATTAACATCACTCCGTAGTTGCTTTGACGACATAACACAGTGTGCTCCTCCGTATGATTTACGTAAGGTAACCGTAATCTTGGGCACATTTGCCTCACCATAGGCAAACATAAGCTTGGCGCCATGGATTATTATACCGCCGTATTCCTGTGCCGAACCCGGCAGAAAACCCGGTACATCAACGAAGGTTATTACAGGGATATTGAAGGCATCGCAGAAACGGACAAAACGTGCAGCCTTTCGGGAGGCTTCGATGTCGAGTACACCTGCAAGCCAGGCAGGCTGGTTGGCAACGATGCCGACAGGCATGCCGTCGAATCTTGCAAATCCGACAACAATGTTCTTTGCATAAGCTCCGTGAACCTCCAGAAAATCATGATAATCCACTACCCTGGTGATGATATCCTTAACATCGTAGGGTTGAGCAGGATTATCCGGGATAATATCGTTAAGCTCGTCCTCAAGCCGGTAAATCGGATCATCACATTCAATTTGAGGCGGTTCCTCAAGGTTGTTCTGAGGCATGAAACCGAGCAGCTTTCTTATCAGTTCCAGTCCTTCTACCTCATCGTCGACAGTAAAATGTGCAACGCCTGACTTTGTTGCATGAACGTCGGCGCCGCCAAGGTCGTCGATGGAAATATCTTCACCTGTCACAGCCCTTGCTACTTTCGGTCCTGTTACAAACATGTAGCTGCTTTTCCGGCTCATCAGTATGAAATCGGTCAGGGCCGGTGAATAAACAGCTCCTCCGGCACAGGGACCGAAAACTGCAGATATCTGTGGGATCACACCCGAGGCCAGTATGTTACGTTCAAATATCTCAGCATAACCGGCGAGGCTTCTGACGCCTTCCTGTATCCTCGCTCCTCCTGAGTCGTTGATACCTATGACAGGTGCCCCTACCTGCATAGCCTGATCCATGATCTTGCATATCTTCTGGGCAAAAGTCTCCGACAACGAGCCGCCAAAGACTGTGAAATCCTGGGCAAAAACATACACAACCCTGCCGTCAATAGTCCCATGGCCCGTTATCACACCATCGGAAAGATATTTTTTATCGGCAAGACCAAAATCTTCTGTACGGTGCGTAACAAACATATCATACTCTTCAAAACTTCCTTCATCAAGCAGCAGGGTAAGTCTTTCCCTTGCAGTAAGCTTACCCTTCGAGTGCTGGGTATCGATACGGTCCTCGCCTCCGCCTTTTCGGGCTTTCTCCCGGAATTCGAGGAGCTGTCTGATACGTTCCTGGCTGTTCATCTGGTCAGTGATTCATTTTATTTCCCTCACATAATTCGGTCAGTACCCCAAAAGTCGATTTCGGGTGGAGGAAGGCTATATCAAGCCCTTCGGCACCGCGACGGGGAGCTGCATCTATCAGCCTGATACCCTGCGACTCCGCTTCCCTCAGACTCTCTTCAAGGTTGTCAACTGCAAAGGCGATGTGATGGATACCTTCTCCTTTTTTTTCAATAAATTTACCGACAGGTCCTTCAGGGTCAGTCGATTCAAGAAGCTCAATTTTCGTCTGTCCGATCATAAAAAAGGCGGTCTTCACCTTCTGGTCAGCCACCTCCTCGATGTTGTAACATTTTAGTCCAAGTACTTTCTCATAAAAGGGAATAGCTTCGGCAAGGGAATTGACTGCAATTCCAATATGCTCGATATGTGATGGTTTCATAGAAATATATTGAATACAGACGACAAATTTAGATGATAATACTGTAGGCAGAGCAGACAATTATCATGTTTTTGATAACTCTGCTGATCAATATTTTATCTGAGGAGGATCAGAATGGAAAATCTTCGTGAGCTTCCATTTCGGCTTCTTCATTGAGAGGTGGCTGTGCAGCCAGGTGAACGGGGTTCCCGTCCACAAAAATAGCTTTATAGGGAACAGTCGGACATGCATATTCGCAATGGCCGCAACCTATGCAAATATCTTCATTGGTCTCGGGAATAAGGAGATTCCCTTCATAAGGAACCATGTAAACAGCTTTTGTGGGACATGCCTCAGAACAGGCTCCGCAGGCAGTCTTTTCTGTTTTTACTATGCAGTTATCCTTTATGAAGCGGACCTTGCCAAGTTGTGTAAGTTGCTTGGCTTCCATCTTCAGTGGTTTCAGTGCATAGGTGGGACAAACCTCAGTGCATTTTACGCAGTTGAAAGTACAGAAACTATGATGGTAGTCCATGACAGGCTGCATCATCCCGGCAATACCGTATTGCATTAAAGCTGGCTTAAGGACATTATTAGGACATGCAGCAATACAAAGTGAGCAACCTGTGCAATTTTTGTTAAAATCTTCTATTGACCCGGCTCCGGGAGGTGCTACAGGACAGGTCTTGTTTTCCTTTACAGTAGACTGTTTGGTTGGGACAGGAGAACCTTTTTCCTGGGCTCTTAGTCCCTGCTGCAGACCCAGTAACATCATCAATGACCCTGCAATAAACTTTCTTTTTCCGCTGTCGGCCTCCGCTTCCTTCTTCTTCTTAAAGCTTACCAGTCCGTATGAAAGAGCATCATCCTGGCAAACGTCGATACAGTTGAAACAGTCTACACAACGCGATACATCAACCTTTTGCTGAAGGAAGTCTATGCACGACGACTTACATCTTATTGCACATCGTCCGCAGCGGGTGCATTTGCTTTCGTCGAATTTGATCCTGAAAAGTGAGATCTTTGAGATCAGGCCGAGAAGAGTCCCCACAGGACAAATTGTGTTACAGTAGAGTCGGCCCTTTGCAAGAGACATGAAACCAACCAGTATAAAGAATACTACCGGGATAGTATAGGTCAGGAGCCTGAAACCGCTAATTGTAATATGATCGAAAGTATAAATGTCGAACTTATGAAATGCCCATGAGAGGAAGTTGTTTAAAACAAGGGCAACAGGCTTGCCAAAGTAGGTCATGAATCTTCCGAAGACAGAATATGGATCCAGGAGTGTAAGCAGGTAGATGCCCCAGACCAGGCTGACGACTATTGTGGCTCCGAGGAGAGAATATCGTAATATTGTATGAGGTTTCTTAAATCCGTAACGCCTGAATTTTTTTCTGATCCTTCCCCCAAACCTGCTGAAGAGATCCTGTCCGATGCCCAGGGGACATAAGAAAGAGCAATACGTTCTTCCTGTAAGTAAGGTAAGCAGCAGTACAACAACGAAACCTGCAGATAGTATGGTAGGGGCATCGATGTATTTAAGCATCGATGGAACAAATTGAAATGCAAGGAGATAATTGATGTACTTTGTAGGGATGAGATCCTTGAAGTCGATAAATAGCAGTATAAAACAAATGAGCATTACTGCCGAGAACAGGATCCGGATCTTTCTCAGAAGAGGTGATCTCATTGTGGATTTACATTTTAATTCTTCTGATGTTCAGGCTGTCGAGATTCATATTGCCGAGGCCCATTTTATGGGCATGCGCTATGTATTCTATTTTCGCGATATCGACTCCCAGCATTTTGGTTGCAGCAGCATCGCAGGCTACCCAGTCGGTTGAAATGATCTGGGATTTCATCTGAACAATATCTTCCTTTGAAACTCCCATAGGACCGTGCTTGACCATAACATTGTAACAATCAAGGATGTTAAGGGCAGGTTTCTTTTCAAAGAGGGCATAGTCAGCGATACACTGGTTAAGGTCGTTCCTGTGCCAGAATCCCCTGTCCCACACTACACCCATCATATTTTTCATACAGGCAGTCATCCTTGTGGAATTATGATCCTTAAGCACGGGGATATTTATAAACACGTCCGTTTCAAAAAGGAGTTCATGAACTTTTGCTTTCTTAAGCTTCAGGCCTCCCGGTATCTCGACTTCCTGGTAATAATTCTCTGAATTTCCGGGTACAACTTTAGCTCCTGCATCCTTTGAAGCTTTTTCAATACCCGAATTCCTGTAACAGTTCACCCAGTTGTCGCAGGTATGGTCAAACACGTAAACCTCTTTTGCTCCTGCCCTGAGGCAATGTTCAATTACTCTTGACACGAGGGCAGGATTTGTATTAGCCCCCATTTCCGGTGGCCTGTCCCATCCAATATTGGGTTTAAGCAGAACTCTTTGTCCTTTTTTCACAAAAGTTCCCATCCCTCCCAGTTCCTGGATACCCAGGTCAAACATAGCTTCGGGAGAGCCTCCCATTACAGCGACCATATCATATTTTGCTCCCGAAGGCGCCGTGGCCCATAGTTTACTGTATCCTCCCAGACTTAATGCCGCTCCTGCCGCCAGTCCGGCCCCTGCTGATTTTCTTAAAAAATCCCTTCTTTTCATAATGATGACTGATTAATTAGGAGTATCTGAAAAACTGTCGAAAAATAATACTTTTTTCATAATATATTACATAAGTACCCTGAATCACATTATACATACATGTACCTTAAAGTTGATCAAATTGCGTGCTTAATGCTATATTAGCAGGTTGAAGAGGATGTATTTTTAACATAATTTAATATTTTACTCTATACAATTTTAACTTTATAACAATGAAAATACTTTATTATGATTGTTTTTCGGGAATAAGCGGTGATATGAACCTTGGTGCAATGACAGATCTCGGTGTCAGCATCTCTTATCTTGAAAACGAACTCGGGAAGCTTAAACTTGATGGATGGAAATTAAAAGCCGAAAAAGACCAGAGGCATGGTATACACGGTACGAAGGTTAGTGTCATACTCACCTCTCATGAGCATCACCATCGTCACCTCGGTGATATTGAAGAGATTATAAACAAATCGGAACTCGACGAAAAAACGAAGGAGCTCAGTCTCAGGATATTCAGAAAAGTTGCCGAAGCAGAATCACTTGTTCACAGGATACCGGTCGAACTGGTTCATTTTCATGAAGTGGGAGCTGTAGATTCAATTGTTGATATTGTTGGCGCTGCGATCTGTTTCAATGCTCTTGAAGTTGATGAGGTTCATGTTTCGAGGGTGGAACTGGGAAGCGGATTTGTTAAATGTGCCCATGGCACTCTTCCTGTTCCTGCACCGGCAACGGCAGAGATCATCAAAGGTTTACCTGTCAGGACCGGGGGTGTGGATTTTGAAGCTACCACGCCAACAGGCGCTGCGATAGTCGCAACGCTGGGAAACAGGTTCGGACCTCTGACAGGCATAAAGATACATAAAACAGGTTATGGCGTAGGTCACAGGGAGCACCCCGACGTACCAAATCTTCTGAGAGTGTTCCTGGGAGAGCCTGAGAAGACAGAAACCGGTCACGATGCGCTGCTGATTGAATGCAACATAGACGATATGATACCCGAATTCTTCGATAACATAACGGAACGACTTAAAGGAGCAGGGGTATCGGACGTATATATTACAAATATCATTATGAAAAAAGGCAGACCGGGAAATCTGCTCAGTGTCATCTGCGAAACAGGAAAAGAAGAAGCTGTTAAGGAAATAATCTTCAGTGAGTCAACGTCTGTAGGATTAAGGACTATTCCATTCAGAAAAGATACTCTTGAAAGAAAATTTGATACTGTTGAAACAGTTTACGGACCCGTGACCGTGAAGCGCTCTTATTTCAAAGGCAGGCAGGTTTCTGCAAAACCGGAGTACGATGAATGTAAAAGGATAGCAGGAGAAAACAATCTTCCCGTAAAAGAGGTATACAACAAAATCATGGCTGCGATTGTTTAGTATCTAATGACAGAATTAAAATCATCAAGGCTGATTTCAATTTTAAGTGAACTGGAACCGTCAGTGATAGCATTTTCGGGTGGCGTAGACAGTTCTTTTCTTGTGTACATGGCTACGAAGCTTAAAAAGCCAAGGATGATCGCCGTAACGATAAGCACTCCTTACATACCGGAAAGAGAAGTCAGAGAGGCTGTAAAATTTGCCGCCGACTATCATATGGAACACAGGGTTCTGGAGATGAGATTCGATGAAATGATAAGACACAATCCCAGAGACCGTTGTTACCTTTGTAAAAAGATACTTTTCGGAAAGATTGCCGAATTTGCCGGTTCTATGGGTTATCCGGTCCTTCTCGACGGAACAAATGCTGACGATTCAGGAGAAATAAGACCCGGGATCAGGGCTCTGAGAGAACTCTCGGTACGAAGCCCTCTTGCCGAGGCCGGCTTGTCGAAAGATGAAATAAGGAAGCTTCTCCTGAAGGAAGGTTTGCAGATATGGGATAAACCCGCAATGGCATGTCTCCTGACGAGGATCCCGTATGAGACTGAGATAACACCTGCCCTGCTTAAGATGATAGAAAATGCAGAGGATTATTTGCTTCTCAAAGGTTACCCGGGAACAAGGGTAAGGATTCACGGCGATGTGGCCAGGATCGAATGCATGCCGGGTTATCTTACAAGGATCATAAACGACCCTGAAAAAGATCAGATTGTGGCTGACCTGAAGAAATTAGGCTTCAGATATATATCTTTGGACATGGAAGGTTACCGTACTGGTAGTATGAATCCGGAAAATTATACAAAATGACAGGCAAGGAAATTGAAAAACTGCTTAACGATGTTAAAAAAGGCACTGTAAGTGTCGAAGATGCATTTGAGCAGCTGCAAAGCTTCCCCTATACCGACCTCGGATTTGCAAGGATAGATCACCACAGGGAGATCCGTACCGGTTACCCTGAGATTGTCTATTGTGCAGGAAAAACAACAGACCAGGTCACAGGCATCTTCAGGGTGATGATAAAAAAGGAGAACAACGTTATCGGGACCAGGGCAACGGAGGAAATGTTCCGTGCTGTGAAAAAATTAACAGCAAAAGCCGTGTATTATCCTGAAGCCAGGATAATCTCTGTTCAGAAGAAAAAACCTGAAATGCCTGAATCAAAAATTGCCGTAATAACTGCAGGCACCTCCGACATCCCTGTAGCTGAAGAAGCTGCAGTAACGGCAGAATTGCTGGGCAACCATGTGGTAAGGATCTATGATGCAGGTGTAGCCGGTATTCACAGACTGGTCGACAAGCTTCCGGAGATCAGGACTTGCAGGGTTATAATCGTGATAGCAGGAATGGAAGGAGCCCTGGCAAGTGTTGTGGGCGGACTGGTTGACAAACCGGTGATAGCGGTCCCGACAAGCGTTGGCTATGGAGCAAATTTCGGAGGCATCTCGGCACTGCTGGCAATGCTTACCAGCTGTTCGTCGGGTGTTACGGTTGTGAACATTGATAATGGCTTCGGCGCCGGCTTCTCTGCAAGCATGATCAACAGGATGAAGTGAACTGGTATGTCGGGAAGAGTGTTGCTCTCAACTGCTTATCTCCCTCCTGCCGGGTATTTTAACGTGATTACCTCAGCAGATGAAGTACTTATTGAGAGAGAAGAAAATTATATTAAACAGACTTACAGGAACCGCTGTTACATAACCGGGTCATCAGGTCCTCAGTTGCTTACGGTACCGGTTTGCCTCGGCAGTTTCCACAAAACACCGGTAAAAGATCTCAGAATAGACTATTCCAGGCGCTGGCAACAGGTTCACAGGGGAGCCATTATGTCGGCATACCGGTCGTCACCATATTATCTCTATTATCATCAGGATATCGAAGATATAATCATGGCAGGGCATAAGTATCTCCTCGATTTGAACATGTATTTGCTTGAATCCGTTCTGAAAATGATAAAACTTGAAGTCAAAGTGTCCTATACAGAAATATTTGAGCCTCCTGATGTTCAGCCCTTTGATTTCAGGTATAAGATAAGTCCTAAGAAACCCGTGAATTACCAGGCGGAACCATACACAAAAGTTTTTAATGTTGGTGATGAAATGGCAGGTCGTTTGAGTATAATTGATCTGATATTCAATACGGGGCCCTTGTCATTGAATTATCTGAAAGGTCATCCTGAAAAACAGGATAATTAAAAAGAGCCGCCCAACAGGGAGCAGCTCTTTTCAAGGAAGTCAAACAAAGCTTTAGTAGCCGAATTTATATCCGAAAGAAACCGTAAAAATCTTTCTGTTGATATCCATGTTAGCTACAGGAGTATCCGTTGATGTTGAATAAAGAATATATTTCTGAGGATTCGTAATTGTGGTGAAGCCAAAGTCTATGAACAGGTTTTGTTCTCTGAAACCTGCTCCGAGTGAATAGGAGTTATGGGATGTATTTTCATTCAGTTCACCTGATTGGTAAGCTTTCCCGTAATAACCATAACCTCCCCGCAGGTAGAACCTTCCCATCCTTCCTTCGGCGCCAACTCTGAAGTTGTTTACACTACTGAGGCTTTGTTTGACAGCATCGTTTTTCTGGGTGTAATCATAATCATCGTCGCCTACAGTTGAAAACCTGGCCATGGCATAATCAGCAAATTCATATTCAGCGCTAATGACTCCTATTTTTCTGAACTGGAATGCGCCACCAACAGTTGCCCTGAAAGGCGTGGTGAGAGAATATTTGTACCACATCGGATCATTCGATTTGCTGTCTTCTATACCGTTGATATGGGTATAGAGGTTATCATAAACATACTCACTTATCCTGAACAGTGTTGGAGAATGAAAGGAAAACCCTATACGAAGCTGTTCGACAGGCACATAAATACCTCCGAATTTCAGGGAATAGCCTGTGCCGGTATTTTTGTAATACAATGCATAGTTGAAGTCCTTAAATTCTGAAGGCAGTATTTCGTCGGTAGATTCAATATGTTCATACTTGTTTTCATACTCTACATTTATAATGCCGAGTGAAAGTCCGAAGAACAGTTTATTGGAATAATTTCCGCCTATAGCTATTGAATGTTCACCTGTATAACCGTTATTATTAATAAGTCTCATCATATTCTGGCCATATACCGGTGGGAAGCTGCCATAATCCGAGTATACTGTTCCATACTGGTCGTTGGTTCCGGCGAGTGTATCGAGCAGATAAGTATACCAGCCCAGGTAGGCATCGGCTATATCATAATATTTATAGAGGGAGGTATCGACAAGTCCGTCGATTTTCTCGGCCCAGAGGTCCAGCAATGAACTGCTGGAACTGGTTCCGCTAATCCTGATGCTTTCGCTCAGGCTGTTGGTTCTGCTGTATGAATATCCGAAATTAAGGGATACAAGGCCTGTGGTTGTGTTATTATTTCTCAGGTTCAGGATCACCCCTGCCTGTCCAAGTGTGAAATCATATATATAGTCTTCTTCACTGTTACCTCCGAAACGTGTGTCGGCCCTGAAGTTCACAAGTTGTGGTGATATTGAGAATTCTGATGATCTGAAGACTCCCAGCCCGGCCGGATTCTGACCAAGTGAGGAGATATCCCCTCCGAGAGCAGTAAACGCTCCTCCCATGGAATTGAATCTTGCTGTTCCGTTATAGAAGATCTGTGAATATCTCAGGGCGTCGTCAACATTCTGAGCTGTCAAGGTACTGAATGCAATTATCAGTAAACTTATTAATAAACCTGTCCTTTTCATTGTCTTAAATATTTCCGTAAAAGCATCCTGCCACTCTGCAGGCAGAATGTGATTTCAAAGAATCTGTTTATGTCAGAAACCCTTACTTACCGTCTTCCTCCCGATGATGAGCTTCCTGAAGATGATGATGATGATCTTGAGGAGGAAGATGATGAAGAACCCGAGGAGCTGCTACCCGAGGAACCTGAGAAGCTGCTTCTCGACATGGAGCCTGATGATCCTGAGCTATATGATGAACGGCTTGATGGTGAGCTTGTCCTTGGAGTGTAAGTCGATGAACTGCTCCTGGTGCTTCTCGAAGGAGCCGAATAGCTTCTGGTAGTGTTATATGAAGGAGTTGTTCTCGTCTGCCCCGAGGAGTAGGAGTTTCTCTGTGTGCTTCTCTGCGGTGTAACCGTTGTACCCTGGCTGGTATTGGGCCTGCTTGTGTTGTAGGAAGGCCTGGTACTCATCCGCGGGTTGTTATAGCTGGGAGTATATGTTCTGTCGACACTGTTGTATGAGGGCCTTGTTGAGACAGGGCTCCTGGTATCGACACTCCTTGGAGTTGTTGCAGCATTTTTCGGAACATCCTGTGTTGATTTCAGATCAGAGCTGCTAACGCTGCTTCTCACGGCACTGGTGACAGGAGGAGTTCTTCCGGTAACAGCGTCGGTTGCCACCCTTCTTGATGAGATATCGGAGCTGCGGGATGTTGAAAGGTAAGAATCTCTTCTGCCTGTTGCAGTGACAGGGACTCTTGTATTCCATCCAGATGAAAAATTGCTCTGTCTGTCTCTCCTGCCGTAAGCGATGTTGCTGTACTGGTCGTTATACCTGTATGAATAGTAACTGTTGTAGTAATAAGGATTGTAATATGCGCTGAATCCGAGGTAAGGTGTGTAAAGTCCTCCGTAGAATCCGCTGTAGAACCCGCTGTAATAAGGCCATCCGCCGTATCCGCCGTATCCGTAACCGTAATAGAAGGGATCGTAGTAATCATATAAGAAGGGATCATAGTAGCTGTAGGGATAACCATAAGATCCATAGCTGCTGTAGGGATATCCCCATCCTGAATAGTAGTAAGGATCTCTCCAGTACGGATAGAAATAATTACCGTAGAAATTCCTCAGGCGACCCGAATAGTAGGAATTGTCGTAATAATTGTAAATATTCTGCTGGTATGCGGGGTTGTCATAAGCCAGGGCATCATTGTATTCTTCCATAACCAGGGTGTCGGCAGCATATATGTTATCATAATACTCCTGCGACCTGAGATTCCCCTCAGTGATATTCATCCCTGACGGTGTTTTTATCCTTGTCACAACCTGATCGCCGGGCTGATAGTAAAGATCATCATACTCTACTCCGGTATAAAGACCTGAAGAACAAGACATTAAAACCAGAAGAGCAAGACCTGTTATGTAATTTAATGCTTTCATGTTTGATTCCCTCTTTTGTTTCTTAATATAAAGCAAATATTGTACCAAATAAGCATCGGCGAATTACTAAAATAAACCAGGTATCAAATTTAACATTTTTTGCCCTCAATTCAGAAAATCATCTGAAAAAGAACTTTTTGTTTACGAGTTAAGATTTTGTCTATTTTTACCGGTTCATAAAACACATTTTAACAACACAAACAGCGTACCGGAATTATGGCTAAATTTTTAACGAAAAGGGATGAAAACTATGCCCGGTGGTATAACGATCTGGTGATCAAGACTGAGATGGCCGAGAACTCGGCAGTGAGAGGTTGTATGGTCATCAGGCCTTACGGCTATTCGATTTGGGAAAAGATGCAGGCAGAGCTCGACAGGATGTTCAAGGCAACTGGTCACGTAAATGCCTATTTTCCACTTTTCATCCCGAAATCATTCTTCAGCAGGGAGGCAAAACACGTTGAGGGATTTGCAAAGGAATGTGCCATCGTAACACATTACAGGCTTAAAAATGATCCTTCGGGAGGTGGTGTGACAGTAGACCCAACGGCAAAGCTTGAGGAAGAGCTGATAATCCGTCCGACCTCGGAAACGATAATCTGGAATTCATACAGGAACTGGATCCAATCATACAGGGATCTCCCTATACTGATAAATCAGTGGGCTAATGTTGTCAGATGGGAAATGAGGACCAGGTTGTTCCTGAGAACGGCCGAATTCCTGTGGCAGGAAGGACACACAGCTCATGCCACACGCAAAGAAGCTGAAGAAGAAACAGTCAGAATGATAAATGTATATGCCGATTTCGCCGAAAACTACATGGCGCTTCCCGTAATCAAGGGTTACAAGACCGAATCGGAACGTTTTGCCGGCGCCATCGACACCTATGCCATAGAAGCTTTGATGCAGGACGGCAAGGCGCTGCAGGCAGGGACAAGTCATTTTCTGGGTCAGAACTTCGCTAAAGCCTTTAATGTCCAGTTCACCGACAGGAGCGGAAAACTCGATTATGTATGGGCTACTTCATGGGGCGTATCGACAAGGCTTATCGGAGCGCTTATTATGGCTCATGCCGACAATCACGGACTTGTTCTGCCGCCCAGGCTGGCCCCTCTGCAGGTAGTCATAATCCCGATATACAGGGATAATGAGCAGCTTGAAATGATCTCGCAAACAGCCATGAAGATTAAGAATGATCTTGAAAATGCAGGAATATCATCTAAATATGACGACCGTGACACCAACAAACCCGGTTGGAAATTCGCAGATTATGAGCTGAAGGGCGTGCCTGTAAGAATCGCAATTGGCCCCAGGGACATTGAAAACGGCACTCTTGAAATAGCAAGGAGAGACACTCTTCAAAAGGAAGTGGTTGGAAATGATGGTGTGGTTGAACGTATCTCGGCCCTGCTTGAGGATATCCAGAAAAACATTTACAACAAAGCCCTTGAATTCAGGACCAAAAACACATTTTATGTCGAGGACTGGAAAGATTTTATTTCAGTTCTTGATAACAGCGGCGGTTTTATAATGGCTCACTGGGATGGCACTCCCGAGACAGAAGAAAAAATAAAGGAAGAAACAAAAGCAACGATAAGGTGCATACCTTTCGACTCGCCCGAAGAAGAGGGAAAGTGTATATATTCCGGAAAACCTTCAAAAAGAAGAGTCCTCTTCGCCAGATCATATTAATCATTTATTATTGTTAAATTAGCTTCCTGTTACAAATTCAAACTATCGGCAATGAAAGATCCTAATGAAAAAAAACAGATGATCATCAATATTCTGAAGGATAAATCGGTACTCAAGCAAAAAGTAGCCGACAACACTTTCATGGCATTCAGCATAATTAAAGATATTCTGAGAAACCTTTCCAGGGATGTAAATGCAAATCTGGGCGAAATTGACCAGAGGGTGAGGCTTGAATATACCGACAGAAGCAACTTTGATGCACAGATCAAGGTAGCCGGCGACATCCTGCTTTTCAGTATGCATTCCAACACTTTCCAGTTCGACAGGGAACACCCTGCATGGAGAACACCCTATATACAGAAAGACAGGAACAATGCCTATTCCGGGGTCATAAACATATACAATTTCCTGGCAGATTCATTCAAGTATTCAAGGCTGGATGACCTCGGATACCTCATTGCCAGGATATTCATCAATCACGAAAACCAGTATTTCGTGGAAGGAAAAAGACAAATGGGCATGCTCTTCTCGAATTACGGCAATGAAGAAATAAGCCGTGAATCGTTGCAGATAATAATCGAGACTGCGATTCAGTATTCTCTCGAATTCGATCTTCTGGTTCCTCCCTACGATACCGTTAAAATCGCTACCGTAGGTCAGATGGAAGCCAAAATCCAGCACTCCAGGATAATCACCGGTAAAAGACTCGGATTCCAGTTCAATTCCGATGATGTGCTTCCGGAAAATTCCAGGGAAACCTGATGTGGACATGCATAAGAATATACCACCGTGGAACCTGGTCAGTTATAATACTGGCACTTTTTCTTTTTAACACGCCGGCCTTTTCGCAGAATAAGGAAAAGGGCGATACAATTATTCCTTCCCATCCTTTCCCGTCTGTATCCCTTCCCGATTGCTCCTCGCTTTCGCTGCAGTATGGTAATTTAAAACTGTGCGATTCACTGATACCCTTTGCCATCTTGCCTGATCAGAGAATCGATGTTTTCTATGACTCCCTTGCTGCAAGGGCTTCAAGATTTATTTTAACCAAAAAGTTATACGACCTTATCGTTGTAAGGGAAAAAACAGTGGCACAAACCAATGCTGCAAACCCCAGTCTTTCAGATTTCTCTCCTTACTCAGGAATGATTATAAGGGATATCTCAATTAAAAGACTCGACGTTTTTGGCACAAGCATTACAAACCCGCTAATATTCAATCCGACAAAAGCAGAAAGCCTGCTTAACAAAACCCACCTTAACACCAATGAATTCATAATCAGAAATAACCTTCTCTTTTCCACCGGCGATACCCTTTCCCCCCTTCTCCTGAGCGACAACGAGAGGCTCCTGAGGGATCTTCCCTATATTGACGATTCAAGGATAATTGTACTTCCTGCAGGCGAAAATATGGCAGATGTACTGATCCTTACCCGGGATGTCTATTCACTGGGTGCCGGACTAGACTACCGGAGCATAGGCAGAGGCTGTTTTTCCCTCTTTGACAAGAACATTCTGGGGCTGGGACATGAATTCAGACTTGATATTCCATATGACAATAGCCATCGCGATTCACCGGGTTTCGGAATTGAATACAACATTAATAATATCAGAAGATCTTTTGTGAATATAAACCTCTTCTACTATAAGGGGCTGGGTGACAAATCATATGGTTTCAGTGCGGAACGGAAACTGGTGAGTTCGACCTCAAAATACGCCGGAGGAATATCAGTAATCCACATGAGCTCCATGGAAGACCTCGATACAATGTCGGTTCCCGAACCTCTAAAATATAACCTCCAGGATTACTGGCTATTACGGTCTTTTCTGCTTGACAGGGAATCGGTTTCAAGGCTGATCCTTGGCCTCAGATATACTAATAACAATGTCTTCGACCATCCTTATATAATGCCCGATTCATATCATAATCTGCAGAAATACAAGATGTTTCTGGGATCTGCGACTTTTTCGATGCAGAAATATTTTAAAAGCAGTCTTTTGTACGGTTACGGACGAACGGAGGATATTCCATACGGTGGTCGCATAACCATCACTGCAGGTAGTGAAATTAATGAATTTAAAAAAAGGACCTATGCGGGATTGTATGCATCGACAGGTCATTCGGCAAGGCCGCTTGGATATTTTTATACCTCGGCGGGTGTTTCTGCATTTTTGAACGGAAGCCAGACCGAACAGGGTCTGCTTCTTCTCAGAACCACCTATTTCTCTAATCTTCTGTATCTGGGACGCTTCAGAATGAGAAATTTCATTATGGCCGATTATACAAGGGGTTTCGACCGCAACACCGAGGAAAGCCTGTATTACAGAAGGGTAAACGGTTTTTCAGGCATCAGGAACGATTCCGTTTCCGGAACGCAACGTTTATCACTCAGCCTCGAGTCTGTTCTTTTTTCTCCGGGCAATATTCTGGGCTTCAGGTTGGCTGTTTTTGCCTTTTCCGACCTGGCCTTACTGTTTGGCACGAATGAATTCATTAAAGACGGTGAAGCCCTCTCAGGTATCGGCATAGGAATAAGGGCAAGGAACGACAATCTGGTATTCAAAACCTTACAGGTAAGATTCAGCTTCTTCCCTGTGCTTCCTGATTTTTCGAAGGTTAATTATATTTTGTTCTCGGGCGAACAGATACTTAAACCCGACAATTTTGATCCCGGTCCTCCGGGGCTGATCCCTTACAGATAAGACATGCTCAGGGAATTTAAAAACTATATTGAAGAGGAGAAGCTGGCCGGCTCCGGAAACAGGATTCTGGCTGCAGTAAGCGGAGGCATTGACTCGATGGTATTGGCCGACCTGTTGACCAGGGCCGGTTTCGATTTTGGGATAGCCCACTGTAATTTCAGCCTCAGAGCTTCGGAATCAGATGCAGATGAAGCTCTGGTGAGATCCTATGCCGCTAAGGATAAAAAGGCCTTCTTTTCAATCCGGTTTGATACACCAGGATATGCAAGGGAAAAAGGAATATCAGTCGAAATGGCTGCACGCGAACTAAGATATGAATGGTTCGAAAAAATACGAAGCGAAAACGGATTTGACCTTATCGCCGTTGCCCATAATCTTAATGACAATATAGAGACCATGCTCCTGAACCTTATACGGGGAACAGGTATCGCAGGACTTACAGGCATCAGGCCGGAGGCAGGAAGGATAATAAGGCCTCTCCTGTTTGCAACCCGGAAATCGATAGAAGAATATGCCCTGAAACACAGGGTTTCTTTCAGGGAAGATCAGACCAATTCCGATACCCTGATCACAAGAAACAAGATCAGACATGAAGTGATCCCTCTTCTCATGCAAATAAATCCGTCAGTAGAATTCACACTGAATGAAACAACCGAAAGACTTCTGGAGGTGAAGAGAACATTCATGAGTTATACAGACATGCTCAGCAAAGAACTTTTCAGTGTAAACGGCAATGTGATAAAAGCATCTTTGCCTGAGCTTGCTTTTCATCTCGGTAACAGTTCCGTACTTTATGAGCTGTTCCGTCCCTACGGGGTAACAGGCAGCATGATACCCACACTGGTAAGGGTTATCAGGGGAAAAACCGGAAGCCGCTTATTCACGTCATCCCATCTCATCCTCAAAGACAGAAAGGAAATTCTGATTTCTGAAAACAACTCAGAGCAAAAAGAATTTGAAGTGATTGAGAATTTTCAGGAACTTACCAGATCAGTCTTTTTCAGTGCGGTTGAGATCAGGGAAATTGATAATGATTTCAGCATCAGACCCGACACAAACATTGCATATCTCGACAATGAAAAGGTTATCTTTCCGCTTATAATAAGGAAATGGCGCAAGGGAGATGCCTTCCATCCCCTGGGAATGGAAAAAAGCAAAAAACTCAGTGATTATTTCATCGATCGCAGATACTCCAGAATTAAAAAAGAGGAGATCTTATTGCTTGAATCGGCAGGTAAAATAGTATGGATCATCGGCGACAGGATCGACAACAGGTTCAGGATCACCAGTGACAGTTCAAGAGCGCTGATAATAACTAAATGAATCTTTAATAAGGCCTTTGCCTGTCTTAACGCAGAGAGTTTATTCCCCTGTCAATAAGTAAAAGGTCAGCGATAGCGATTGCCGTCACAGCTTCAACTATCACCGGCATCCTCAACGCAATGCAGGTGTCATGACGTCCGGAGATTGTAAAAGGTTCTATTTTACCTGTTTCAAGATTAATACTTCTCTGTTCTGCTCCTGTTGAAGATGTGGGCTTCACAGCTACGCGGAAAACTACTTCATTACCATTGGTAATACCTCCGTTAATACCTCCCGCATTATTGGTTAAAGTAGTACCCTGTTCGTTAATTATCGGGTCGTTGTGTTCAGAGCCTCTCATCGATGCTGCTGCAAAACCCGCACCGAATTCTATCCCCTTTATCGCGGGTATCGCAAAAACAAGGTGACTGACAACCGATTCAAATGAATTAAAAAATGGCTCTCCCAGTCCTGCAGGCAGATCCTTTACCCTGCATTCGATAATTCCGCCGATAGAATCACCCGTTGTAACTGCCTCATCAACAGCTTTTTCAATATCCTCTAAACCTCCTACAGATACGATCCTGGCATTTATCACGGCTTTGTCTGCAATTTTCCGTGCTATTACACCTGCCGCCACCACTCCCCATGTTATTCTTCCCGAAAAATGTCCGCTCCCCCTCATGTCGGCAAAACCCGAATATTTTTTAGCTGCCGTCATGTCTGCATGACCGGGACGAGGTATTTTGATGAAATCATCATAATCGGAAGATATTCTGTCGCTGTTACGGGTAATTACTGTAACCGGGGCGCCGGTTGTACGACCACGCCATATTCCGCTCAGGAACTCGGGAAGATCAGGTTCTTTTCTTTTGGTGGTTCCCCTGCTTCCGCTCTGTCTGCGCGAAAGATCGGCTGTAAAATCTTCCGGTTTCAGGGGGATACCCGCCGGACAACCATCGATAACAACTCCTATTGCGGGTCCGTGTGATTCCCCAAAAACCGAGACCCTGAATATCTGACCGAAAGTATTCATTTTGCTCTTCTTATAAATCCCTGAAATTGCTGTAAAAACCGACTATCTCATCAACAGGAAGCTTTTTAACTTCAGCTTTACCTATCCCTTTCAGAAAAACGAAACTGATCATATCGCCCGATTTCTTTTTATCGTGAGAAATTAATTCCCTTACCCTGCGGGGCGTAACTTTAAACTCACCGTGAAAACCATATTGTCTGAGGAGCCGGATAATCCTGTCATATACTTTTACGCCAATATATTTTTTTTCGAGTGAGAACCTGGCGGCAATTTCCATCCCTGCTGCAACTGCAAAACCATGAGGGACTGACTGATGCAATTCAATTGCATGACCGAAGGTATGCCCGAAATTGAGTATCCTCCTTATACCTCCCTCCTTTTCGTCCTTCGCGACAACAGAAGCTTTGAACCTGACCGACCGTGCAACCAGGTCGGTGAGAAGCTCCCTGTCGCGCCCCAGAACTGCTGCCTGGTTGTTTTCAAGGATATCGATTATTGACCGGTCACCTATCAGACCGGTTTTTATCAGCTCTGCTAGTCCCGACATATATTCCGTATCAGGGAGTGTCCGGAGCATGGTAGTATCGCAGATCACAAATTCAGGTTGTCTGAAAGTGCCTATAACATTTTTAATACGTCCCAGATTCACCCCTGTCTTTCCTCCTGTACTGGCGTCGACCTGTGCCAGAAGACTGGTTGAAATGTAACCGCATCTCACTCCCCTCATATACACTGAAGCCAGAAAGCCGGCAACATCACAAACGACTCCTCCTCCGATGGCGAGGATAAAAACTGTTCTGTCGAAACCCAGGCGGAGCATCTCTGTTGTAAGCTTCTGTATTACCGGAAGCTTCTTACTATCCTCGCCAGGCTTCAGTTTTAAAACAGGGAAGCGGGGAAACCTGTTGCCGTACAAATTAAACAGGTTAGCATCGGTGACTATCACCACGTCGCCCTGCGGAAGCAATTTTGTTACCGCTTCCCACCTTGCCCCGACAAGTATTGCCGAAAGCGAATCAGGTGTCTCAATTATTATTCTTTGCAAAACAGCTCCATTAAAGCTGCTAAATTAATAAAAACCATTCTTAATATGCATACAGTCAATACGGATCACTGTCAATATATCGCCGGAATATAAAAATTGCTACCTTAATGCCCTTTAAAGCATAATCCGGCATGACCACAAAGGAAAGATACAGGAGGACAATTGAATATTTCACGGAAAACATGCCGGTTGCTGAAACAGAGCTTGTTTATGATGATCCCTTCGGTCTGATCGTTGCCGTAATACTTTCAGCTCAATGCACCGACAAGCGGGTCAACATGATCACTCCTGCCCTTCTGGAGAAATTTCCCGATGCATATTCCATGGCTGAAGCCCAGCCTTCAGATATTTTTGAATACATAAGGTCATGTTCCTATCCAAACAACAAGGCCTTACATCTTTCCGGGATGGCAAGGACACTGGTCAGCGAATTCGGGGGCAGGGTGCCCTCCGAACCCGACCTGCTTCAGAAGCTGCCGGGCGTGGGCAGGAAAACGGCAAATGTTGTGGCATCGGTGATCTACAGAAAACCGGTTATGGCTGTTGACACCCATGTATTCAGGGTAGCAGCCAGGATCGGCCTCACCAGAAATTCAAAAAATCCTCTCGATACTGAATTGCAACTCACGCGAAACATAGCTCCGGAACTCATACATAAAGCACATCACTGGCTCATACTTCACGGCAGGTATGTCTGCAAGGCAAGAAAACCATTGTGCGAAAAATGCGGATTGACTGAAATATGTAAATTCTACAAAACCAGGAAATGACCGGATGCAAAAAATTTACATGACTCTTTTCCAATAATCGGATATAGAGCATTATTTTATATTTTTATGCTCAAATTTTCACCTGCTGCCTGATGAATCCTGAAGACAAAATAAAGGAACTCGAAAAGAAAAACCTCCGGCTCGAGGAGGAATTAAAAGATCTGTATGCCCGGCTATCCGAAAACAGGACCACCAACGACAAAATGATACTGGAGGCTTTCCATTATGCCGATCATCTGATGGTTCTGTCCAGGGCAGATTCGGGAGTTATTTTCAATGCAAATGAAGCATTTCTAAAAACTCTTGGATACACCCGTGAGGAAGTTATCGGGAGAACACCCGAAGACATAGGACTATATCCTGGACTTGAAGAAAGCAACAAATACATGAAGTTGCTCACGAGATTCAGAAAAATCAGGGACTTCGTAATATCACTTAAAAACAAGGCGGGAGAAGAAAAACCCTTCCTTTTCTCAGCCGACACGGTTAACCTCGATGACGGACCATTCCTGATATCTACTTTCAATCCTATTGCATCAAAAAAACAACTCAAAATAAGCGAGAGCCAGGGCACCCTGCTCGCAGAAATCTTCGATACCGTCAGCAGCTACCTTGCCCTTTTCAGTTCAGGCGACGATGACAGGATTTATGTGGCCGACATTAACAGTAAAGTTGAACAGATTGAACATGTCGACAAAAATGAGATCATAGGGAAATGTATCGACGATACGCCTCTGGCAATGAGAATACAGCTGGTTGAACTGATCAATAATATAAGAATAACAAGAAAAGCCCAAAAGATTGCAGCCTCACCCCTCGATGACGATTCGGAAGGTTATTATATAGGTTTTATCCTTTCATCGGGCAACATTGTTATCTCATGGGAACCCGGTTATAAACAGAAAAGTATCGAAGACATAAACAGGCAAACTTCTCTTTTCAGGAAATTCGCCGAGATGCTTCCGGTGATCATTTATGAAGTTGATCTCAATGGCTATATTACTTACGGCAACAAGCTTGGCCTTAGCATGTTCGGGTACTCGGCCGAAGATCTTGCCAGGAGAATGCATATTTCAGAAGTCTTTCCGAACGACCATCAGAGAATGATGGCTAACCTTGATTCCCTGAAAGAACCCGGCGAAGTATCAAGCAATGAATATTATTTCAGAAAAGATGAAAATACCATCCTCCCGATTGTCACCCACTCATACGCTATATTCTACGACGGGAAGAAAATAGGGTACAGGGGGACTGTTACCGATGTAAGCAAACACAGAATATATGAAGAACAGATAGTAAGAGAGAAAGCCTTCCTCGAACATCTTATCGATTCGACGCCTGAAGCCATTGTTATAACCGATCTGAACGGAAAAATATCACTTATAAACAAGGAATTTACCTCACTATTCGGATATACAATGGACGAGGCTGTAAACAGATCGATTGACGATCTTATTGTGCCTGACGACCTTAAGGAAGAAGCGCTGGGAATAGAATCCATGGCGTCGGAAAAGCAGAAGGTAAGCAAACACACAGTAAGAAAGGATAAATCAGGCAACAGAATTGATGTCGCGCTGGTTGCTTCATCCATCTTTGTGAACGATAAGCCGATTTCCAATGTTGGCATTTACAGGAATATAACCACCGAAAGGAAAAACCAGCTTCTTCAGGAGATATTGTACAACATCTCAACCGAAGCCCTTAAACAGATGGATATCAAAGATATATATCCTACGATTGTTAACGAGCTAAGCAAAATATGGGACACTAACAACTTTTTCATAGCCATCTACAACAAAGTAACCGACACAATGTCTCTTCCTTTTTTCTCTGATGAGAAGGACAAATTTTATGAAGTGCCTACCAGGGGAACAATCTCGGGATATGTAATTAAGAACAACAAATCCGTTCTGCTCAGGGAAGATGACCTGAAAGTGCTTGAAGAAGGTAGAGAGATAGACCTGGTAGGAACCCCCTGCAAGGTGTGGATGGGCGTTCCCCTGAATGTCGAAGATGATACCATCGGTGTGATGTGCCTTCAGGACTATAATGACGAGGACAAGTTCTCGATGGATGATCTTTTTGTGCTTGACTTCATTGCCAATCAGATAGCTGTGGCAATACAGCGCAAGATCATGCTCGACAATATGATAATTGCCAGACAGAAAGCGGAAGAGGCTGCCCAGTCCAAGCAGATATTCATGTCGACCATGAGCCATGAAATAAGGACTCCGCTGAATGAGGTCATTGGGATTACCAACCTCCTTCTTCAGGGCAGCCCGAGGGAAGATCAGATGGATTATCTTAAAACACTTCGTTTTTCAGGCAATCACCTCCTTACACTGGTAAATGATGTCCTCGACTACAATAAAATGGAATCGGGAAAGATAATATTCGAGAAACTACAGTTCAACCTCGATGATTTTCTCGATGAGATAATGAGATCATACTCCTTCCGGTCAAAAGCCAAGAATCTTTCATTCGATATAATCAAGGAAGGAAACCTCCCGTCCGAAGTTATCGGCGACCAGATCCGGCTTAACCAGATACTTTCAAATCTTCTCTCCAATGCATTGAAATTTACCAACGAAGGAGGCATAACAGTTACCATCAGGGAGGCAGAGAGTATTGATAATGAGGCGAGACTGCGCTTCTCAGTGCAGGATACCGGAATAGGAATACCTCCTGAACGACAATCCGATATATTCGAAAGTTTCACTCAGGCATCAGCTGATACTTCAAGGCGTTTTGGAGGTTCAGGTCTGGGCCTGGCCATCTGCAAAAAACTCATAGAACTTCAGGGAGGCTCTATAGTGGTCGAAAGTGAACCCGGAAAGGGATCAGTGTTCACTTTTGAACTTACCTTCACTGTAGCTGAAAAAACTTCCGGAAAAAAGCCCGATGAAGCTGAAGAGACTTTCAGAGGCCTTGAAGGAAAGAGAATTCTTGTGGCCGAAGACAACAAGATAAACTTTTTCGTTGCCAATAAGTTTCTTACAGGCTGGGGAGTTATTGTGACACATGCCGAAGATGGCAGGCTGGCTCTTGAAATGCTTGACAAACAGGAGTTTGACCTTATACTTATGGATCTTCACATGCCTGTCATGGACGGTGTTGAGGCAACCAGGATCATACGCAATTCAGAAGACCCGAAAATACGCACTATGCCCATCGTTGCTCTTACGGCAGCCATTATGTCGGAAAATCACGACAGGATAGAAGAGCTGAACATTAATGATTATGTGCTGAAACCTTTCAGACCTCACGATCTTTTCTCAAGGATACTGAAACATGTAAGGTGAACTGTGGAGATAATAATCTATTCCATACAATATTTCCCGAGATACTCAACGGCCTTCCTGTTACCCATCGAAAACGCTTTCCTGAAGTCGTGGCAGGCATCATCCTTTCTCCCCGAATTGAGCAGGGATATCCCTTTGCCAAGCCATGCTTCAGGGTTATCCGGCCGAAGGTCTAGCGACATGCTGTAATCATTTATTGCCCACTGCCATGACCTTGAAAGGAAGTAGGCGTCAGCCCTGTCGATATAACATTCGGGATCGTTGGGATGAAGTTTTACATTCTCTGAGAAATACTCCAGGGCTTTAAGGTTATTGCCCAGGGTGGATTCAGTTTTACCTGCAAGGCTCAGTCCTTTTTTACTGCCCGGATATATGGAAAGATATCTTTCAATATCGGCCATGGCTTTCTGTCTTTCTCCAGTCATGCGGTAAGCTGAGGCACGGAGCAGAAGCAATCCGGCATCGGGTACTTCCATCTCTATAAGTTTTGAGTAGGTGGAAGAGGCAGCTGCATGATTTGAAGCTCCCGTCTGAGCTTCCGCAAGAGCCCTGAGATATTTTTCGTTCGCCGGCTCTGTGGCAATGAGCCCCGACAATGATGCAACCGCATCGGAAAAACGTCCTGAAGCCATCTCTATAAGTGCCCTGCCGTAAAGAACAGTTTCATGCCCGCTATAATCCCTTTCGAGATCAGCCATCTGTTTTCCGGCTTCTGTGGTCCTGCCGGCTTTAATATAAAATTCTATTTCCTGGATTTTCATTTCGGGCAAGGTGTACCATTCTGTCTTCCAGAACTGCCTCCACTCCGGTCTGTTTTCTATCTTTTCAAATGCCGGGTCGAGCATGACCTCCTTTTCACTCTTTCTGAACTTTGATCTCATGCTTCTTTCGAGATGATAAAGGGCAGTTGCCGGGTCGCCTGCACGGGCATAAACTCTTGCCAGGCCGTATTCGCCTGATCCGGCTGTTATCCTGTTGGCATCGTTGTATGAGGCTATGGCTCCCCTGATATCTCCTGCTGACAATTGTGCCTCACCCATCACATTCAGCATACGGCTGTCGGAAGCAAAGCCCGGAAACCCGGATAGGATAGTTACAGCTTGTTCAGGTTTAGCTTCAGAGATCATTGCTTTCGCTTTCAGAAGAATATCATAAGCTGATTGACCGGTAACGGTTAATGTTAATAAAATAACAGTAAGTGACAATAATGCTTTTCTTATCATCATTTTGTTTGCTGAGGTGTAATCTCTATGCCTTTTTCGGTTATAATGTGGACAAAACCTGAGATGTGAAACTGTTCCAGTCCTGTTATCCGTCTTTCAAATACGTCGCACTGGTAAAAATATACCCCCGGAGAAACAATATCCCCTCTGTAGGTTCCGTCCCACTCTATCCTGGGGCGGTCGGTGCTGAATATCAACAGCCCGTTCCTGTTAAATATCTTAAAATCAACCTTTTCCACGAGACCGGAAGTCCTGGCGACAAGTTTATCGTTCTTTCCGTCATTGTTTGGTGTAAACACATTGGGGATCTCATAAAACTGGCATGAATCGATACATACCACCGTTGACATGAGGCTTTCGTTTCCGTTGGCATCGAAGGCTTTGACACCGTAACAGCCGGCAATTATTTCACCGGGGTAATGGTTGTAACTGAACTGGTATTTATCGTTGATGGTTTTTATTGTGTCGAGCGGGGAATCGTCAAATTTAAGTTTGTAATATATTTTATACCCCACCACATCGTCGAGGCATGTTGAATCGGCAAAACTCCAGCTGACGGTATTATACAATTCTTCACAGTTGCTTGTGACACGGATATCGGGAACACAGGGGGGTTCATTATCGACCGGCACGGCGCAGGCTGTCTGCGAAAAATTGATCAGGTTAACCGGCAGTCCTGCTTTCTGATATCCTCCGGTCGACCTTACATAATAACAGTAATTCAATCCGTTCTCCAGTCCGGGGTCTGTAAATGTAAGCTGGTTGGTAGTTCCTACGGAATCATACTCCGATGTTGTTTCGTTATACCTGAAAAAATCGTAGGCAGTGTTTATCCACGGCACGTTACGGCTTATAACGAATCTCATCTTCCTGTCGCCGGGGCTGAGGGTTATATATGTCGAAGATGCATAGGATGTATCACCGATCACGAATTCATTTCCCGGGCTACGGTTCCAGAGAACTATTTTGTAAAGATGTCCGTAGTCACGTGTATTGATAAGAGTATCGATAAATACAGTATCGTTGAGGTCGGTTGTCGTTATCGAAGTAATGAAGCTGAAGTCGTCGCCTGCCACACCCTGAGCCCTGGAGATAAGGTACTCATAAGGACCGGCAGCTCCGGGTATTGTATCAAGTCTGTCGGGTTTTTTCCAGGCGAGGTAAATAGATCCGTTCTCAGGATGGGTATTCCTAACACTCACATTACGGATCACGGGAATCCCGGATATAAGAGTGGAAGTCAGCTCATTGGATGACTTACTTTCTGTCCCGTTGGGATAAACAGCAACTATCCTGTATGTATATTCTTCGCCGAAATCGAGGCCCAGTCCGTTATTGGTATCGGTAAATTCCACTGTTGAGCTTCCGTCTATGTAACCGGCTTTTATGAAACCTGTTGAAGCGGGTACACCAGAGGTGCATGAGTCAGGATCAAAAGTCGAGGCTCCTATTCTTCTGTATATTGCGAAACCTGCAATCACAGCTGTACCGTAGGGAGACCAGGTCAGACGGATAAACTTACCTTCGGGAACTGCCGAAAGGAGTTCCGGTGGAGGGCCCAGGACTTTGATGGTCATGTTATCGATATCCGAAAGCTTAAGTTCCGCATTGTCATCGTCGGCTTTAAAAATGATGTTATAGGGCTGGTTTCTTACAGCCTCATGACAGGGTGTCCAGATAAAACGTGCAGTTGAATAGCCCGGCACCGAATCGATACCACTGAAAAGGGCCGGACATGGCTGTAAACCGAAGATCCCTGAAGTAGCCCTGAGGGAAATCCTGTCATTGTTTTCGTCGGTGGCGCTGACAGTGAAATCGACAATTTCACCGGCTTCGACGCATATGCTGCTAAGAGGACCGTTCACCGGCGGTTTGTTGCTGGTCACAAAGACTTCGATCTGCATGTCGCGAACCACGCTGCCAATCTTTTTCCCGTTTCTCCATTCCTGTATTTCCATGGCAACATTGTATATCCCGGTGTCGGCCGGGGTATCCCAGATAAGGTCGCCTGTCAGCGGGTCGACAGTGATGGAGCGTGTTGCCGGCGGGAGAGTGTAATTCTCTATCGGTTTGCCGTCTTCACGGGTACAGGTTGTAAGAGCGTAGGAAAGGGAATCTCCGTCGGGATCATAAGCTGCCGGGTTATGAATAAAAACATATCCGAGGGCTGCCTTGTCATAGGGCGGATTAAGAAGAACAGGAGTGTTGTTGAAACCCATTGCAGGGTTCACGGTAAGTGTCGTAGCAATAGAAAATACCACATTCACTGAATTCGGAATGTTTTTAACACCAAAATTACGGTTGGGATCCTGAACTACTATTTTATAGACGCCCGGTCCGGGAAATGTATGGGTAATAACATAAATGTTCCTCTGGTAATAATTGGGCAGTACCACCCTGCTGACCCTTGGGGCTGTCGACATCGAATTGTCGCCCCAGTCGACATCGAGCTGGTCTCTGTCGGCCAGGCTGAGGGTATAGGTAAATGTTGTAATGGTTATCTCATAGGTAAGTGCAGAAAGCTGTTTATAAGTAATCTCACCTGCCCTGTTATGAGTTGCGGTGACCATTACAGCATTCACGATGAACAGACAAATTGCCAGTATTTTTTTCATTTCCAATCAAACAGTTACTGCTTCCTCTCAATAATAAAGGTTTGTTCCGTTACTGCGGTGCTAAGTTTCACACCTTCTTCAAAATTACCTGTCCTGACGATAATCATATTTGACTGATCGGTGTATAAACCTGTCATAATCAGGTTGCTTACCTTAATGATCTCAGGCCTTCTGTTTGTTCTGTAGAGAAGGTTCAGGCTTAATTCATTATCGGCAAGGTTCGAATTTAATAACTCCCCTTTCAGCTCATTATTGTTTACAATAATACTAACTTTCCCGTTAATATAGTTATTCAGCAGATCAGCGGGAAAAAGCCGGTCGGGTGAAAAATTCATTACCGAATCATTTTTACTGTCGAAAAGCTGATAGTCGAGTAAAAAGTCATCGTAGTACATTCTTACAAAAACTTTCAGGGAATCTGTTCCGCTCACGTAGTCAATACTTGTAAGTGTAACATGAACGGGATGAAAAACCAGCCATATGGCAAGACTCAGGGTTTTAATCATTTTCTTTCAGGTTCCCGGACTAATAAGGCTATCAAAAATCGGACCAATCAGCTGTCTTCCTTAATTGAAATCCGGTCATTCAGGTATTGAACCGTACCCACTTCAATAAAGGAGAATCCAAGCCTTCCCGAAAAGTTGCCTGCGAGTACCACAACAATATCGTCGGCCTTAAGATCATGGGTTTTGCTAAGGTTCTGCAGGGCAATATGGATGAACTCATCGACCGAATTTCTTTTCTCCTGGTAACTGGGGTAAACACCATAAGAGAGAGCCAGTTCTCTCATGGTTCTGGCTGAGTAGCATTGTGCAAGAACAAGGTTATAACCCCTGTAAGAAGCCATATCCCTTATTGTCCGGCCCGCAACCGTATCGGCTATGATGGCCTTGGCGCTAACCCTTACAGATGTCTTCACAGCCACCTTTGCAAGGTAGGCTGATATCTCCCCTGTCACCTCAAGGTAAGGCGTTTCAATGAATTTCTCCTTGTTACGTTCAACCTCCAGTGCCACCCTGGTCATGGTCTTCACCGCTTCGACAGGGTATTTTCCGCAGGCTGTTTCACCGCTGAGCATCAATGCGTCGGTGTGTGAATATATCGCGCTTGCGATGTCGCTTACCTCTGCCCTGGTCGGACGCGAATTCTCTATCATAGAATGGAGCATCTGTGTTGCCACTATCACGGGTTTTCTGCAATAAAGACACCGTGATATGATCATTTTCTGGACACCGGGCACCTTTTCATAGGGGATTTCAATGGCAAGATCGCCTCTTGCAACCATGATACCATATACAACTTCAAGTATTTCTACAAGGTTTTCAACGCCTTCCTGGTTCTCGATCTTGGCAATTATCTTAATATCGCTTTTATATTTATCAAGCTCAGCCTGAACATCGAGAACATCCTGTTGTGACCTTACAAAGGAATGTGCGATGAAATCAACCTCATTCTCTGCCGCCATCTTCAGGAAGGCTTTGTCCCTGTCTGTCACCGATGGCAGAGCTATCTTCACACCCGGGATGTTCACGCTTTTTCTTGACCCGATCACTCCGTCACTGTCAGCCCTGCAATAAAGCGATTTCCCATCCTTTCTTATCACCCTGAGCTCCACATCGCCGTCGTCGATCATTATTACAGATCCCAGAGGTACCGCATCAGCAAATTCAGGAAGCGAGACACAGATATTTTCGGGCGTTGATTTTGTTCCCGGATCTCCTGTCATCCTGTATATATTTCCAGTTACCACTTCGATGGGGGCATCTGAAACGGTGGTCCTTATCTCGGGTCCCTTGGTGTCGATCAGGATCGCTATTTTGTCGGATACACTTCGTACATTTCCAATTATCCTCAGGGCGGCAGGCACATCGAGGTGTGCTGAGTTGATACGGACCACATCCATTCCTGCTTCATACAACTGCCGGATGAAACCAGGTTCACTGTTTTTGTCGGAAATCGTAGCAACGATCTTTGTTCTCTTTCTAATCATTTATCTAAAATATTACCTGTAAAGTTCCCTTATGGCTTCCACTGCCAGCCTGTAACTGTCGAGACCGAAGCCGGCTATCGATCCCCTGCAGCTGGCGGCAATCAGACTTGTATGACGGAAATGCTCCCTTGCAGCGGTGTTTGTAATATGGACCTCCACAACAGGAGCTTTGACTGAGGCTATGGCATCGGCAATGGCAACCGAAGTATGAGTATAACCGCCAGCGTTAAGAATGATACCGTCAGAAGCAAATCCGCTTTTTTGAAGCATGTTTATCAGTTCCCCCTCCACATTCGACTGGAAATATTCAAAACTGATCTCCGGATATAACACTTTCAGATTATCGAGATAATCCTCAAACCTTGTATTACCATATTTTTCAGGTTCCCTTGATCCCAGCAGGTTCAGATTGGGTCCGTTGATGATGCAGATATTCATTTCAGGCAGATTATATCAAATGGTAAAAATAGACAAAAAAACTTATCGGTGATGGCCCGGGAAGCATAAGGTTTGCTTACTTTGTATTATGCTATCTGCCGGTGACAGACTGCATCTGAACACCAGGGACCACCCGCTCAATAACGGAAAGTATCCTGATTAAACAGTTATTTATGCTCTCGTGGAAGCAGTCGATAAAGGATTTCGGGAATTATCTCAGACTTGAAAAGTCGTTGTCGGAGAACAGTATTTCAGCATATTGCGACGACGTCAGGAAACTGGAAAGACATTTTTCGGTACTTCCAGGCGATGCCGGCCCACTGTCGGTAACCTATGCCGATCTGAGAGACTTTCTTGCCAGACCTCTTCCTGAAAGTCAGAGTCCGCGTACCCAGGCCAGGATGATATCAGGAATAAAAGCCTTTTACAAATTCCTTCTTATTGAAGGTGAGATAGCCGCTAATCCTGCATCGTTGCTTGAGTCGCCCAAACTGGGACTTAAGCTTCCCGAAGTACTTTCGACGAAAGAGATCGACAGCATGATACAGCAGATTGACCTCAGTAAACCCGAAGGTCACCGCAACAAGGCTATTATTGAGACCCTGTACGGTTGCGGATTAAGGGTATCCGAGCTTGTCACCCTTCGGATGACCGACATTCATACCGGGGAAGGATTTGTGACGGTGACAGGAAAAGGCAACAAGCAGAGGCTTGTCCCGATAAGCGATAAGGCGCTGAAGGAGATTGATAATTACAGGCATTACAGGAATCGTTTACCGCAAATTTACGACACAAACATAATGTTCCTCAACCGCAGAGGCAAAAGGCTCACGCGTGCGATGATATTCACCATTGTAAGGGACCTGGCCGCCAGGGCAGGGATAAAAAAGAAAATTAGTCCGCATACCTTCCGACACTCCTTTGCCACACACCTTATCGAAGGAGGCGCCGATCTCAGGGCCGTACAGGAGATGCTCGGCCATGAGTCGATACTGACGACGGAAATATACACTCATATCGACCGGACATACCTTCGTGATAACCTTATCATGTTCCATCCCCGTGCATGACACAGGATGCTTTTCACTCTTTCAGAAATCAATTTTTAATATTAACTTTGCGACCTGTTAAAAAATAAATAATTAATTATCTAAACAATAACATTATGTCAACAATCAAAAGAGTTTATTCCTTTGGAAACAAGACTGCTGACGGCAGGACCGACATGAAGAATCTTCTCGGAGGCAAAGGTGCCAACCTTGCTGAAATGTGTCTTCTCGGACTACCCGTACCTGCAGGTTTTACCATTACGACAGAAGCCTGCACGGAATATTATGAAAACAACCATACTCTTCATCCCGATCTCATGCCCGAAGTATGGAACGCCATGAAGAAGACGGAAGAAATAATGAATATGAAGTACGGCGATCCTGAAAATGCTCTTCTCGTTTCATGCCGTTCCGGAGCACGCAAGTCTATGCCGGGTATGATGGACACTGTTCTCAACATTGGTCTGTGCAGTGCCACGATACCGGGTTTCCTCAAAAAAACCGGCAACCCGCGTTTTGTATGGGATTCATATCGCAGGCTCATCATGATGTATGCCGATGTGGTTATGGAAAAAGCTGAAGGAATAGACCTGGGAGAAGGAAAAGGTATACGCAAGCAGCTTGACGAAATGCTTGATAAATTTAAACACAGCAAAGGTTATAAATCAGATACCGATATAACTGCCGATGAGCTTAAACTTCTGTCAGAGGAATTCAAGACAAAGGTTAAAGAAGTCCTTGGCAAACCTTTCCCCGACGATGCAAAGGAACAGCTTGAGGGAAGTATCAAGGCTGTCTTCAAGAGCTGGAACGGCAAGAAAGCTGTGTCCTACAGACGTATTGAAGGTATTCCCGACGAATGGGGTACTGCGGTAAACGTCCAGGCCATGGTTTTCGGAAATATGGGCGACACATCCGCCACCGGCGTGGCTTTTACCCGTAACCCGGCCACAGGAGACAATCTCTTCTACGGAGAATGGCTTGTAAATGCACAGGGTGAAGACGTAGTTGCAGGCATACGCACGCCAAGCCCTCTTAATAATGAGACAAAGAACGAACAGAATAAGCATCTGCCAAGCATGGAAGAAGCTATGGCCGGTACATACACGGAATTATGTGACATCAGGGAGATACTCGAAAAATCTTTCCACGACATGCTCGATATCGAGTTCACCATCCAGGAAGGTGTGCTCTACATGCTTCAGTGCCGTGCAGGCAAGAGAACAGGAACAGCAGCCCTTAACATGGCAATGGACATGCTTCACGAAAAACTTATTGATGAAAAAACCGCTGTTCTCAGGGTCGACCCTGTACAGCTCGATGAACTGCTTCACCCGATATGCGACCCTGATGAAGAGAAAAAAGTCAACCCTCTTGTTAAAGGTCTGCCTGCCGGACCGGGAGCAGCTGTCGGAAAAGTTGTATTCACAGCAGAAGATGCTGTAGCATGGAACCGCAAAGGCGAGAAGGTGATACTCCTTCGTGAAGAAACGAACCCTGAAGATGTTGAAGGCATGCGTGCAGCTGAAGGTATACTTACAGCACGCGGAGGTATGACATCACATGCAGCACTTGTTGCACGCGGCTGGGGAAAATGCTGTATCGTCGGTGCCGGTGGCATACATGTCGACGCAGCTTCAAAAACAGCAAAGATTGCAGGTACCGATACAGTAATAAAGGAAGGTGACACCCTCACTCTCAACGGAACAAAAGGAAATGTTTATTCCGGAGCCATTCCTCTTATGGATGCATCGGAAAATCCCAGGTTCAAGGAATACATGACTCTGGTCGACAAATTCCGGACCATGGGAGTACGTACAAATGCCGACACCCCCGATGATGCAAGAGTGGCACGCGATTACGGAGCTGAAGGTATCGGTCTTTTCCGTACAGAACATATGTTCTACGGAAAGGGCTCGGAACAGCCGCTCTTCCTTCTCCGCAAAATGATACTCAGTGCTAATGAAGCTGAACGCAGAAATGCCCTTAACGATCTTTTTGCATTCGTTAAAAAGGATATGAAATCGACTCTGGAAGCAATGGACGGACTGCCTGTGACTTTCAGGCTCCTCGACCCGCCTCTTCATGAATTCGTTCCGCAGAGCGCCGAAAAACAGGAAGAGCTGGCTCAGGCACTCGGCATCAGGAAAGAAGATGTTGCAAAACGCGGTGAAGCGCTCCACGAATCGAACCCGATGATGGGACACCGTGGTGTAAGGCTTGGGATAACCTATCCCGAAGTTACGGAAATGCAGGTAAGAGCAATGTTCGAGGCTACCATGGAACTCATTAAGGAAGGAAAGACTCCCCATCCCGAACTGATGGTACCTGTGACATGTGATGTGTCCGAACTCGATATCACCAAAAAAATAGTCGATAAGGTATATGCAGAAGTATGTACAAAGTTCGGCGTCGACAAAATAGATTATAAATACGGTACCATGATCGAGATCCCGAGAGCCACTCTTCTCGCTGATCGCATGGCAAAAACAGCCGAGTTCTTCTCATTCGGAACCAACGACCTCACGCAGATGACCTTCGGGTTCAGCCGCGACGACATAGGAGGTTTCCTGCATGATTACCTCGACAAGAAAATGCTTGCTGCCGACCCCTTCCAGACTATCGACCAGGATGGTGTCGGACAGCTTATTACTATGTCGGTCCAGAAAGGAAGAGCCACAAGACCTGATCTGAAAATAGGTATCTGCGGCGAACAGGGTGGAGATCCCGCATCAGTGGAATTCTGCTTCAAAAACGGGCTGACTTATGTCAGCTGTTCTCCTTTCAGGGTTCCGATAGCACGACTTGCAGCAGCACAGGCTGCTATCAGGCACGGAAAATAAATCCCTGATATCTGATAACAAAAAGAGGCTGTTTCGAAAAGCTGTTTAAAACACTGAAACAGCCTCTTCTTTTTTATATCCCATTCAATGCTCCTGCATTGATATTTTCGCTACATTTCGGATCATTTCACACAAATAATTTTTACCGGCCATGATCAAACCTGAAGACCTGACGGAATACGGGCTAGAAAATGTGAAAGAAATCATTTATAACCCCGATTATAATACTCTGTTTGCAGAGGAAACGAAACCAGGTCTGGACAAACTTGAAAGAGGTGTAATAACAAAAAACGACGCTGTTGCCGTGGATACCGGAGTTTTTACCGGAAGATCTCCAAAAGATAAATATATCGTCCTCGACGACAAGACCCGCGATACTGTATGGTGGAAATCAGAAAAGGCCAAAGTATCGGATAACAAGCCAATTACGCAGGAAGTATGGGAGCATTGTAAAAAGATCGCAGCCCGCCAGCTTTCCGGCAAAAGGCTTTTTGTTGTCGACTGTTTCTGCGGCGCCAACGAAAATTCAAGATTGTCGGTACGCTTCATCACCGAGGTGGCCTGGCAGGCACATTTCGTGAAAAACATGTTCATCAGACCTTCAGAGCAGGAACTGGCGGAGTTCAAAGCCGGCTTCGTGGTGCTGATGGCCTCAAAGACCATAAATCCCGACTGGAAAAACCAGGGACTTCATTCTGAAAACTTCGTATTCTTCAACCTTACAGAAAACATGGCAGCCATAGGCGGAACATGGTATGGCGGAGAGATGAAGAAAGGTATATTCTCGGTGATGAATTACTACCTGCCGCTCAGAGGAATAGCTGCCATGCACTGCTCTGCGAATGTGGGTAAAAATGGTGACGTGGCTATCTTCTTCGGACTGTCAGGGACGGGAAAAACAACCCTTTCAACAGATCCTGAAAGAGCTCTCATCGGTGATGATGAACATGGCTGGGATGAGGACGGAGTATTCAACTTTGAAGGTGGGTGTTATGCAAAATGTATTAAACTCAGCAAAGAAAATGAACCGGATATTTATAACGCAATACGCAGAGATGCCCTCCTCGAAAACCTGGTGGTTCGTTCTGACGGATCTATAGATTTCGACAACGACTCCAAAACTGAAAATACCAGAGTTTCGTACCCCATTTACCATATAGAGAACATCGTTAAGCCGGTTTCAAGGGCTGGACATGCAACGAAAGTCATTTTCCTGTCTGCCGATACTTTCGGAGTGCTTCCTCCGGTAAGCCGGCTCACAGAAGAACAATGCAAATATTATTTCCTGAGCGGCTATACGGCAAAAGTTGCCGGAACGGAAAGAGGGATAATAGAACCCATCCCCTCTTTCTCTGCATGCTTTGGTGCTGCATTCCTTCTGGTAGATCCCATCATTTATGCAAATGAACTTGCCAGAAAAATGAAGATGTTCAATGCGGAAGCCTGGCTTGTCAATACGGGCTGGATAAACGGACCTTACGGTACAGGACACAGGATAGACCTTCCTTCAACAAGGAAGATCATCAATGCCATCCTCGACGGATCGATAAACGAAAATGAATTTGTTAAACTGCCTGTCTTCAACCTCAGCATACCCGTCAGTCTCAATGGCGTCGATGACAACATCCTCGATCCTTCAAATGGCTGGGAGTCAAAAACCAGGTGGCATATAGCAGCCTCTGACCTGGCATTGAAGTTCATAAATAATTTCAGCAAATTCACCTCCAATCCTGAAACTGCAGCTCTTGCGGAACATGGTCCGGGACTGGCTTAATAAAGGGAGCATAACTTTCATTTGATGTACATTTGTATATTTGCGGTCAAATTTATTGCAAAATGGATCTGTTATTATATGGAATTGCAGTAACCGCTTCCTATCTTCTTGGCTCAGTACCAACTGCCGTATGGGCTGGTAAGGTCTTTCATGGCATCGACGTAAGAGAGCATGGCAGCGGCAATGCCGGGGCAGCCAATGCCGTAAGGGTGCTCGGATGGAAAACCGGCATACCCGTCCTTCTGACCGATATGGCTAAGGGATGGATGGCTGCAATGCTGCCTGTTTTGCTTAAGCTTGCCGAACCCGGGACAGCAGGCCTTATAAACCTTCAGATAATGACGGGAGTGGTGGCTGTTATCGGGCATATTTTCCCGCTATTTGCGGGTTTCAGAGGCGGAAAGGGAGTAGCAACGGTTTTCGGTGTGCTCCTGGCCCTGCATCCCCTGCTCACATTAAGCTGCCTTCTCGTTTTCGTAATAGTGTTAGCTTTAACGCGGATCATTTCACTGGGATCCATGTCGGCGGGAATAGCATTTCCTGTCCTGCTGTTTACCCTTTTTGACACCCCCTCACTGATCTTCAGGATCTTTTCGGTTTTTGTCGCCGTGGTACTTCTGGTAACTCACCGCAACAATATTAAAAGACTCATCAGAGGCGAAGAAAAGAAGTTCTTCGGGAAGAAAGAATAAGCGTTAACTGCTACCTTGTAAGTTATCTCATTGATTTTACGACCGCAGCCTTTCCGGCATCCTGCCGATGTCTAAAACTGCTCGAGTATCTGTATCCTCTTCTCTATCGGAGGATGGGTTGCAAAAAGACCTGAGAATGAGAATGAAGAGTTTTTTACTTCATTTCGCGGATTCTCAATGAACATCTGGGCTATGTCATTTCTTTTTACAGCCTCAATAGCAGGGTCTCCTGATATTTTTCGCAACGCCGACGCCAGTGCAAGGGGATTTCTTGTAAGCTCGGCCGAGCCGGCATCGGCAAGATATTCGCGTTTCCTTGACAGGGCAAAGCGGAAGAGGGAGGCAACAAGATAACCGATAAGAGCAAGGACAAGTGCAACAATGACTGCTATTCCTGCACCACCTTTTCTGTCGCCGCGTGAAAGACTGCCGAAGCGCATCGACCTGAACAAGGCCTGTGAAATGAACGCAAAAATCCCCACAAACACAACAGATATTATCAATAACCTCACATCGCGGTTCCTGATATGAGTAAGTTCATGGGCGATGACAGCCTCAAGCTCCTGATCATTAAGCTTCTCTATAATGCCGCGCGAAAGTGAGACGGTATAGGTATTATTATTTATCCCGCTGGCAAAAGCATTGAGCGAATCATCCTCAATGATATTTACCCTGGGCATAGGCATCCCTCTGGAAATACAAAGGTTTTCAACAAGATTATACACTCTTTTATTTTCCTTTCTTTCCAGCGGCTTCGAGCCTGTTGCCCTGCTTATCATCACAGAATGCGTCGACCAGGCTATCAGGAACCATACTGCCACTCCCAGAAGTATCCAGGGGACGGTCCGGAAGAAACTGTAATTTACGCTGGTGAAAAAAGGGAGGCTGTCCTGGCCTTCTCTGGCTAAATAATTTGCCTGAAGCAGGCTGGTAAGATAGAAGAAGAGCCAGGTAAGAACTATGATAACCACAGGGAACATAAGGAGGATCAGCACTGAATTTGTGTTGTTCCTCCTTATCTGGCTCTGCAAACCAAAATATGACATATTAACTGAATGAGATCTTTGGCGGTTCCTGTATTATAGTTCTGTCTTCGCCAAGATCGAACATCGGCTCACGTCTGAAGTTGAACATTGTAGCTATAATATTCGATGGGAAGACCTCGGTTGCGACATTTAGTTCCTTCGTTGCAGAGTTAAAGAAACGACGGGCAGCAGCAATCTTGTTCTCAATATCAGATATCTCATTCTGGAGGTCGAGGAAGTTCTGACTTGCCTTGAGATCGGGATATGCTTCCACAGCAACCTTCAATCCATCCAAAGCTGAGGTAAGCCTTTGCTCAGCCACGATTTTCTCATTTATCGTTCCGGCTTTCATGGCAGCAGCCCTGGCTTCGGTGATCTCGGTGAGAACAGCACGCTCATGCTGCATATAACCTTTTACAGCTTCCACGAGTTGAGGTATCATATCATGCCTTTGCCTTAACTGAACATCCACATCGGCAAAAGCCTGTTCACGGTTGTTCCTGAGCTTTACGAGACGGTTATAGAGTGATATCACCCAAAAGATAAGGAGCACTATAACCCCTAAGAAAATTAAGAATATGGACATTGCTTAAGATTTAATTGATTTGACAAATTTAGTTCATGAAGGTACAAAATATAAAGATAGCAATAATTGCTATCTTCGCCAACGAAAAATACAGTTATTGAACTAATCTTATGGCATTGATCGACGGTAAGACCCTTCTTGAACTCATCTCCACACGACAGAGCGACAGAAAATACAGCCCCTCTCCTGTTGAACAGGAAAAAATTGACAGGATAACCGAGGCCGCCCGTCTCGCTCCATCGGCATGCAACGGCCAGCCCTGGAAATTCATCGTGGTCAACGACCCCGGATTATTGAAGAAGCTTGCATCGGCTGCAGGAGCCAGAATTCTTAAGATGAATATGTTTGTCGATCAGGCTCCTGTTATGATAGTAGTGGTGAGGGAAAAAACCAACCTTTCCTCCGGAATGGGAGCTCTTGTCAAGTCGAAAGACTATTCACTGATAGATATAGGCATTGCCGCAGGAAATATTTGTATGCAGGCTGAAGCTGAAGGACTTGGATCATGTATAATAGGATGGTTCGATGAAAATGAAGTCAGGAAAATCCTTTCCATACCACGGTCTAAAAGGGTGGAACTTATCATTACGATAGGTTATCCGGAAACGGCACAGCGCATGAAAACGCGGAAGCCGAAGGATGAAACTGTCAGCTATAACAAATACTGAGGTTTACCCGGGGTCATTTTAGTCTGCCGAGTGCCTCCTTTATCCTTCTGACAGCTTCCACCAGAAGTTCATCGGAAGTAGCATATGATATCCTTATACAATCGGGAGCCCCGAAGGCATCTCCTCCAACAACAGCCACCTGGGCTTTATCGAGGAGATACAGAGCAAGTTCACCGGAATCCTTTATCTTCACTTCACCGTCCGATTTGCCTAAGAAACTGCTGATGTCGGGCATCACATAAAAGGCACCATCGGGGATCCTAATTTTCATCCCCCTGATCTCCTTAAGCAGCTTGCAAATGATATCGCGTCTGCGGAGGAAGGCATCCCTCATTTTATCTCTTGAACCGTCATCACCACGGAGTGCTGCAAGAGCAGCCCTCTGAGCTATTGAACACACACCCGAGGTAAACTGCCCCTGAAGTTTGTCGACTGCCTTTGCCAGCCATAGCGGAGCCCCCAGATATCCTATTCTCCAACCTGTCATGGCATATGCTTTCGATACACCATTAACCGTTATGACACGGTCGTAAATGAAATCAAACGAAGCCATGCTTACATGTTCACCACGGAACAAAATATGTTCATATATCTCATCCGAAATAATATAGACACCCTTATATTTACTGACGACCCCGGCAAGTTCTCTCATTTCCTCACGTGTATATGCCATACCGGTCGGATTCGACGGAGAGTTGAAAATCACCAGTCTCGTTTTGGGTGTGATTACAACATCGAGCTGCTCGGGAGTGACTTTAAAGTCGTTTTCGAGGTTTGTCTGAATGATGACCGGCTTCCCTCCCGCGAGAATCACCTGGTCGTAATAACTTACCCAGTAAGGAGCAAGGAGGATCACCTCTTCACCGGGATTGACGAGAGACAGGATTACATTGATTATCGAATGTTTGCCACCGGCCGATACTATTATCTGCTCCGGAGTGTAAGTGATCCCGTTCTCATCCCTGAACTTGGCTGAGATGGCTTCCCTCAGATCATTATATCCGGGCACGGGCGGATATTTCGAGTAATTCTCGTCGATAGCTTTTTTCGCAGCTTCCTTAACGTAATCGGGAGTATTGAAATCAGGTTCTCCCAGACTAAGGCTTATAACATCTATACCTTTGGCCTTTAGCTCACGGCTTTTCTGTGCCATTGCCAGTGTCTGGCTCACTGACAGCGATCGGATACGGTCTGAAAGGTGTTCCATAAAGAGTAGGATGGGGTTAAGGTTTAAAGTTTAAGGTTTGAAGTTGAAAGTTGAAAGTTATAAGCTAAATTTGATAATAAAAAGATAAGTTTGTCCAATGTTAATAAATTGAGCATAAATGGAAGCATTTTACGATATTCTTAAGATAAGCATCCCTGCTCTGGTAGTCTTCTTCACAGCATGGCTTGTTATGAGAGGCATGGTTAAGAATGATCAGGATAAACGCAGGCAGGAGCTTATACTGCAGGGCAGCAGGACTGTCACTCCAATCAAACTCCAGGCCTATGAAAGAATAGTCCTGTTCCTTGAAAGGATCTCACTCGAATCGCTTCTGGTAAGAGTTAACTCCCCCGGGGTAACGGCAGCCCAGCTTCATTCGGCACTTCTCTCAACGATCAGAAGTGAATTTGAACACAACCTCTCACAACAGATCTATATGAGCCCCCAGGCATGGGAAGTTGTAAGAAATGCGAGATCCAGTACTATCAAGATCATAAACTCCGAATACGAAAAAAAACCAGTCCCCTCAACAGGACTGGAATTCAGCCAGAGGCTTCTGGAAGCAGTGATGGCACTGGATAAGGAACCCACACGTGCTGCCATCGACTATATCAAGGGCGAGGTTGCGAGAATGATATGAGGTGTCGTGCAATCGTGCAATCCTGCAATCGTGGAATCGTGGAATCGTGCAATACGGTTATGGGTATCATATTGCATGATCGCAAGATCGCATGATCGCACGATTGCACGATCCTACAACAGATCCACGCTTCTCTTTACAAAAGTTGCCAGTTCTTCTCCTTTAAGCATATTATTTGCGAGAAGGGCAAGGTCAACAAGTTGTTTCACTTTTTTATTCTCAGCACCATAAGCTTCAAGCATCGATCTTCGTGCATCTTCCATGTCACTTAGGTCTTTTCTACGCTTCTCAAGATCATCCTTTTCAACCTGGGGAATCTCCTCAGCTTTTCTTTTGCCCTGTTCTTTTTCCATGAACTCAACCTCTTCTTTGACCTTTTTAGTATCAGCCTCATTGTCTGATAGTTTTTGTCCCAGGTCAGCCCTGAGGTCTTCATTGATCTTTACGACGAGAGGATGGTTAGGATTAACGACGAGGTTGTAGCTGTCGGGCATTTCCCCATAGAAATTCATCCCTCCTCCCAGTGCCGACATATCCTTCATACGTCTCATGAATTCGGATTGTGTGACAATGACAGGAGCTTCATTTTCGTCGAGAGTTTCAACCACTACATTAAATATCTCCTTTGATTTTGTACGTACATTGAACAGGCTTCTGAGGTCGTTTTTCTCTTCTTCCGAGAGTTTTGATTCCTTCTTTTCCTCCTTCTGAATAAGCTTTTCGACGACATCGGAATCGACCCTTACGAACCTCGATTCCTTAAATTTTGACTCCAGAAAGTTGATAAGGTGAACATCAAGCTGACCGTCAAGGCTGAGGACATCATATCCTTTGGCTTTGGCTTTTTCGATATAAGAATACTGGTCGGTTTTGCTTGTTGAATACAAATAGATGAGAGTCTTGTTCCTGTCGGTCTGGTTCTCCCTGATCAGTTTTTCATATTCTTCGTAGGTAAAGAATTTGTCATCAGTGTTTTTAAAGAGAGCAAACTTCGAAGCTTTTTCGTAGAATTTTTCTTCTGTTATCATACCGTAGTCGATAAAAAGCTTGAGATTGTCCCATTTTTTCTCAAATTCTGCACGGTCTTTTTTAAATATCTCGTTCAGCCTGTCGGCTACCTTCTTTGTTATGTGTGCAGATATCTTTTTAACATTAGAATCGCTCTGCAGATAACTTCTCGACACATTCAGGGGTATATCGGGAGAATCGAGGACACCGTGAAGGAGGGTAAGGAATTCGGGCACAATACCTTCAACTGAGTCTGTAACAAACACCTGGTTGCAATAGAGCTGTATCTTATTCTTCTGTATCTCAATGTTGTTTTTGATCTTTGGGAAATAGAGTATCCCTGTTAGCTTGAAGGGGTAGTCAACATTCAGATGTATGTTGAATAAGGGCTCGTCGCCTGCAGGGTAAAGCTCACGGTAAAATTTGCTGTAATCCTCATCCTTCAGTTCAGACGGTTTAATAGTCCAGGCCGGTCTGGTATTATTGATGATCTTGTCTTTACCCGTATCGACATATTTGCCGTCCTTCCATTCCTGTTCCCTGCCAAAGGTTATCTCTACAGGTAAAAATTTACAGTATTTATTCAGCAACTGTTCTATTTTTGATTCTTCCAGGAATTCTTTTGAATCCTTGTCGATATGGAGTATCACGTCAGTTCCGCGGTTTTCCCTTTCGGCGTCTTCTATACTGAACTCAGGACTTCCGTCGCAGGTCCATTTGACAGGTTTTGCTTTATCCTGCCACGATTTAGTGATAACCTCCACCTTGTCGGAAACCATAAAAGATGAATAGAAGCCCAGGCCGAAATGACCTATTATTGAATTTATCTGGTCTTTGTACTTGTCGAGAAATTCATTGGCACTCGAAAAAGCTATCTGATTCAGATATTTATCCAGCTCTTCAGGTGTCATCCCCACGCCGTTGTCGGATACTTTTATGGTTTTCTTCTTTTTGTCGACACTTACCCTGATTGTAAGGTCTCCCAGTTCTCCCTTCAGCTCTCCGGCCGAGGCCATGGCCTTCAACTTCTGAGTCGCATCGACGGCATTGGAAATCAGCTCCCTGAGAAAGATCTCATGATCGGAATAAAGGAATTTCTTTATTATCGGGAAGATGTTCTCGGTGGTTACACCTATTTTTCCGGTTTGCATATCATTAAGGTTTTTGGTTTGACTGTTTTATGCCCGTCTATGTCAAAAGATATGCCAGCGGGTGAAAATATGACAAATAGTCATTAAACCTGACCCTTATAGTCTTAATCGAAACCGCTAAGGCAAACCTCTTTCTAGAAATAGTGAGGAAGTTTTATCCTTGCAACCAACAGCAAAATGGCTATAAGAATAGCGAATCCCAGAAGTACATATAACGACATATTTCTTCTTTTTCGGAAAATGGAAATGTTCTTTTCGCTGATAAGACGTTTTACGTTGTTGTGTATTCTGAGCACTGCATTCGAATTTCTCGGGATGTAATCTTCGATGTTAAAAACGACAGCTTTCTTTAATTCATGCAATTTGTCCTGATGCACCAGCAGAATGATACCTGTCGATCGGTCTGCCTTTTTGATTTCCAGCGTCATTTGTGCTATTGTATCATATTGTTCAAAAGAGTCAGGAACCCCAATGATAGCTACCCTGCATGATCTTCCGTCTCTCTCCTTTTTGATATTTTCGAGGAAGTCATCAGGATTATGATATGATTCGACAACATAGCGTTCGCTGTCAGAGAATCTCTTCTTAACCTCATCAGTGAAACTACGGTGGTCATCATAACAAAATATGTACGTCATTTTAATTCCCGCCATAAGCAGATTTTTTTAAACCCTTTCTATTTTCCCGGATTACGGGCTTCAATTCCTGATTTAAACAGCCATTTGCCTTTTTTATACTCATATCCGTCGAACAATATTCCTTCAGCACCCATAGAACCGTCGTCTGATCCATCACCCTGCGAAAATGACGCAAGCTGATCGAAAACAATAAGTTTCCGGGAACCGAAACGCAACGAAACGACACTTTCGGAAGAATATTCCAGCACCTCCCTGTATTTTACATTTGCATCCCTGAAGAGTATATCCTTTCCAAACAAAATTTTTCCATCCTGGTCAAATTGAAGCACATCAATTATTTTCCGTGAATACCTGTCTCCAAAATCATAACCCAGAAGTATATAGTCTTTCCTGCTGGGAAGAACAGCATAATATAGTGCACCATACCATTCTCCGGCATTATATATGCGGTCGGTCTGCGCCGCTTCCTTAAGGTGCGAACCCTCCAGTACATAAATAGTGTTGGTTCCGCCCCTTTGTGCTTTCCTGATGATATAACAGAAGTATTTATTTGTAGCATCACGCAGCATCAGGTTCCATGTCAGTATCCTGATGCGGTTATCCTGAGAGGTGACCTGACCCAGGAATCTTATTCCGGGGTAATTTTTCACGAAAACCAGCTCCGATGATGCAAATTCATGAACGAGCATCCGGATGGAGTCGTTCAGTCTTATTTTTTCTTCATCGTCAGATGTAAAGAGTATTCTTCCGTAAAGGTCATTAAGGCGGATCTGAAAGTCGTCCTGTTGCCCTGATATATTAACTGTAATTAATAAGGCAAGGGTGAAAAAAAATATATGAGGTCTTACTTTCATTAGTCCTTCAACATCATTTGTGCTTCATCGAACAGAGATATTAACTTGCTGCATGCCTCTTTTATTTCATTATCTGTTATAATAAGTGGCGGTGCTATCCTGAATGAATCACTGCAGAACAGGAAATAATCGAGGATAAGTCCGTGCCGGGGTGCATTTGCAATAATATACCCGGTATGGGCAGGTGTTTTTAACTGAACCGCGAGCAGAAGTCCTTCTCCCCTTATTTCTGTGACAAGATCATGTTTCAATAGTTCTCTGAAGAGTTGTGATTTAGGTGAAGCTTTTTCTGCAAGTTGTTCTTTCAGGATAACTTCCAGTGAGGCAAGTCCCGCAGCGCAGCACACCGGATGTCCTCCGAAAGTTGTAATATGGCCAAGCTGGGGATCTTTTACCAGCGACGACATTATTGTACGGGAAGATATGAATGCGCCCAGCGGCATTCCTCCTCCGAGGGCTTTTGCCAGAACCAGGATATCGGGCAGCACCCCGAATCTCTCAAATGCAAAAAGTGAACCCGTACGTCCGAATGCCGTCTGTACTTCATCAAAGACCAGCAGGGCTCCTTTTTCTGTGCACTTCTCCCTTAGAGCTTCGAGGAAACCGGGTTCCGGAAGGATTACACCGGCTTCTGCCTGAACAGGTTCGAGAATGACACAGGCAGTATGATCGTCGATAAGGGAGGCAGCATCAGGATCATTGAATCCGGCCTGGATTGTATCAGGTAACAGAGGCCTGAAATCGTTTCTGTAAAGTTCGCTTCCCTGGATGCTCAGTGCTCCGTGGGTGCTTCCGTGGTATGAGTTACGGAAATAGATGATCCTTGTTCTTCCGGTAAATCTTTTGGCCAGTTTCATGGCTCCTTCCACGGCTTCACTTCCTGAATTTACGAAATACACACTTTCAAGGCCGGCAGGAAGTAATTCAGCCAGACGAGTTGCATATTTCACCTGAGGACTCTGGATCATCTCACCATAAACCATCAGGTGGAGGTATGAACCTGTCTGAGCTTTAATCGCTTCAACGACGTCGGGATGACGGTGTCCGGTATTACTTACCGAAACACCTGAAATAAGATCGATATATGTGTGGCCTGAGATGTCATACATCGTTATACCTTCGGCTTTCACAATTTCAAGCATCAGCGGTGCAGTTGACGTCTGCCCGAGATGGTGAAGAAAAAGCTGACGGTTGCTAAGCATTAAGAAATCGGAATTACCTGGCCATCACGTTGATATCGTTCAGAAGATCTTCCCTGAACGATTTACCCACCGGAATGTTCTTTAAGGTTTTTCCAACGGTAAGTTCAAGATTGCTCTCCTTGATGGCCTGGATCATACTCTTATTTATTATATAGGAGCGGTGAACCCTTATGAAGACGCCTGAAGGAAGCTGGTTCTCGATGGCTTTCATCGTGAAATGTATGGTGAACTTGTCGTCGGAAGTTACCAGAGTTACATAGTTTTCGAGGGCCTCAATATATATGATGTCTTTGAGTTTGAGTTTAACAAGTGAAGATCCTTTCTTGATAAATATCTCCTCATCACCTGTATTTGATATCTCCTTTCTTGAATAATATTTAATGGTCTTGTCGATGGCTTTACAAAAGCGGCCATAAGTAACAGGTTTAAGGAGATAGTCGACCACATTGAAATCGAAAGCTCTCAGGGCGTAGCCTTCGCCCGATGTTACGATTATTATATTGGGAGGGGAATCAAGGCTTTTAATAAAATCGAATCCGTTGAGTTCCGGCATTTCGATGTCGAGGATTATCAGGTCGACATCCTTGCGTTCGGTTATAACATTCCTGGCTTCAATGGAATCACTGTATGAACCGATAAGGTTCAGCGAGGTGGATTTCATCACATAACCCTCCAGCAATTTGCAGCTTAATTTGTCATCGTCGACGATTATGCAATTCATCCCTTATTTTATGATCAGGTTATTCAAACCCAAAAATAGAAAAAAACTTTCACAAAAATTAACAGTTTGAAATTAGTTTGGTTCATTTAAGAAAAAAATAAGGGGTGTAGTAACACCCCTCAGCAATCTCAATCATTTGATACTAAAGACCTTTGTCAAGAGCAGGAGCTGCCTTGAATTTAACGACTTTCTTTGCAGGAACGTTAAGTTTGGCTCCGGTGCGCGGGTTGCGGACAACTCTTGCGCTCCTCTTGGCTACCTTGAATGTTCCCAGACCCGGAAGCTGAAGCCTCTGGCCTTTTTTCATAGCTTTTCCTACGGATACAACAAATGAATTCAGAGCTTTACCTGAATCTTTAAGTGAAAGACCAGTGTCTTTTGCAATAGCAGCAACTAAATCTTTTTTCGTCATGTTAATAAGAATTAAAGGTTAGACCATTCTTGCTAATTGAATACAAATTTATTTTATTTTAATTCATATGCAAATTTATTTTACCTAATTACACGAAATAATGAGCTTTTTAGGTAAGAAAGAGAGCTTTTTGAAACTTTACTGCGATGAGGGCCATAAACACCGCTAAGCGGCCTCAGGCCTTGATTTCAGAAACAACAGGCATGTTATTTTGTTCACATGTTGTTCATAAAAACTGTATATCATTGATTATCTGTATTTTATACAAAGGAGCTGCGTTTTCCCGATCTGAACTCCCGGAAATAAATCCATCCGGTTTACTAAAAATTCTGTGTTGTTAAACAAAATTTCCTTCAAAGTTGCATAAGGCATGACATGTAAAATCGGGTTATGAATATCTTGAAACTGTGAAGGGGGAATACTACATGTCGTTCCGGAAAATAAAAAAGTGTTATATTTGCGGCGTTCTTGAAAACGCAGGGTCTTTGAAAATGGAGAAATGGTCCCGAGTAACTCGGGATAGACGCCGTGGTCGTCCCGATAGCTATCGGGAGCGGCGGTCTTGAAAACATAGGGTCTTTGAAAATGGAGAAATGGCAGAGTGGTCGAATGCGGCGGTCTTGAAAACCGTTGTCCTGCTATCGTGGGACCGGGGGTTCGAATCCCTCTTTCTCCGCCAAAGCTTTCAGATAAGTCCCGCAGCCAAATGCTGCGGGCTTTTTGTTTTATGAGATGCCGGGACAAGGCTTGCTTTGGCCAGGTAATCGAATAAAACAAAAAGACGACCCCAGGGCGGACTGATCTGAAAGCTTTGAAGCATACCCCCCAGGGATCACGACCGACCAAAGGGAGGGAGTAATCCCATCAGCTCTTCTTCCATTTAATGCTGCAGCCTATGGCCCTGGTGCTTTTTACCTGAGGCCCGGAACCTCTCAGCAGGCTGTTTACAGCATCACTGAGATATTTCTTGTCGGCAAGCGAAGCATCTTCGGCATTATTGTCTATGGCTCCGGTATATTCGACAACAAGCTTACCGTCGCGTTTCGAAAGAAGAAACAGGTGAGGTGTGTTGGTAGCTCCAAACCTGCGAGCCACCTGCTGCGATTCGTCGTAGAGATAATGAAAGCCGTAGTTTTTATTCCGGGCTACTTTCTTCATTTCATCAAAAGAGTCTCCGGGTGAAATGCCGGGATCATTACTGTTGACCGCAATGACAGGAAAGCCTTTTGAGGCATATTCCTTATGTATATTGACAAGACGGGTCTCGTACTGTTTAACGACAGGACAGGTATTACACCAGAACGCCACTATAAAACCCTTTGCATCAGTCATATCTGATAGTGAGACAATTTTCCCGTCAACATTTTTCAGGCTGAAGTCCCCGGCAACATCTCCGGGTTTGTACTGGGCGCCGGCAGGAAGAATCATTGTGATAAAAAACAATGTAGCTGAAAGAAGATAAAGTTTTTTCATGATCTGCGGAAATTAAGTTATTACTACAGAAATTTATCAATGGCTTCACGAAGGTCCTTTTCATCGACTTCGCGGGGTATAAAGAGGCGTTTATTTGCCTTATTATTAAACAGTAAGGTGGCAGGAATATTCCCCTGCCAGTCCCGGTCTACTTTTCGGATCCATGCATCATAATCGAGATCCGTCATAGCCTTTACCTCAAGAGTTATCCTGTTCTTCCTGAGAAAAGGAAGCAACTGACGGTCAATCTGTTGTGGAAAATCAAGACTTACGAGTATGAACCTGACATCTTCAGGCTTATACTCAGGTGCAACTTTTTCGAAATAAGGAAGCTCTTTTACACAAGGAGCACACCATGTAGCCCAGAAATTGACGACATACAGCCTGTCGTCATTACTGGTTAGTATTGCCTCAAGCTCAGGTATTCCAATCCTTTCAACCTTCTGTGCATTGATGGATTGCGGATGGATAATCAAAATGACAACGACTGTTAACAGGATATTTCTCATCTTCCCTTTTCTCCTTATCTGTTTAAACAAAACAATTTAAGGGTTCAGAAAGTTCACAACATACCCTGAATCATTTTCATGGTTGCATATAAAAGTAGCGGGGTCAGAGCGGACTGTTAAAAAAACAGCCCCCCGTGCAGGAGCTTTTCCTTCAGTTTTAGTTACTGCAGAAAAAGTCCGGTCCAGGGGGCTGAAGTTGTAAAGAAAATGCTGTTTCAGATCAGATTTTTCTACCTATATAAAAAGCGTAGCCGTAATACTCCCTGTATTTCATATACAAACTTTCCTCACGGCGCTCGCTTTCAATAAATTCCACCACAGCTTTGTTACCCGTGTGCTTCTTCAGAAATACTTCACGGGCCTCGGCCTGGGGAACATAGAAATTGTCTGTCCAGCAATAATCCGGCAGTATGAAGGCCGCAACGGGTATGAAGCCCGCATCCTGCATTATCCTGACCTTGGCGGGAATGGTATCGATCTCCGGATAGGCTGTATTCCAGAACTCTTCAATCTCAGTTGGCCTCGCGGCTGTAAACCATGATGCTTCCGACACCGCGATATATGCTCCCGGTTTGAGATATCTTCGCCATTCGTTCAGTCCTCTTTCATAACCAATGTTATAAATGGCTCCCTCCGACCATATAAGGTCGAGCTCTTCCTTTTCAAAAGGCAGCTTTTCCATGTTGCCCACGATGCCCTTCACCCTTGATCCTAAACCTTGCGACATTGCGTTACGGTTAAAGATGTCGATGAAATCAGGGAACAGGTCTATTCCGGTGATCTGTCCGGGAGCATTGCCGGCCAGCACCATGGTCTGCCCTCCGGTGCCACAGCCTATATCGGCTATGCGGCTCCCGCTGTTCAGATTGCCGGTAAAGCCCAGGGCTTTTATTGTCGTATCCTTACTACCGGGACCCTGGCGTTCAAGCATTGAAAAATATTCACATATAAGTGAGAAATCGAAATCGTGTATTGTTTTGTTATCGTCGTTCATGATGTTAATAATTTAATAAGCCGTAATACCGGCACTCTTTTCCTGTATGGCAGGAAGTTTTTTTGAATAAATATAAAGATAAACAACTCTGACAGATATTATCAGAGCCCGTCATCGGGATAATTCAGGCAGTAAACTCCTGAATTATTTACAGCACCAGATCCTGAGTATAATTAAACATCCAGTCTTTTAAGCAATGGCAAATATATAAAATTCCGGATAATATAATGTCTTCCGGCTCAGACAAGATCGATCCCGGCTACAAAAGCCGGAGATTCCAGGAATTTTCTTTTCTGCTCCTCATTCAGATTTGAAAATGAAGCTACCACCAGTCCGGGATCTGTTTTCAGAATCCTGTTAAGCACTCCAAGTTTACGGCATTTGTCAAGGACATGTCCGACCGATGATTTTTCATCATGCCATGTCAGCGCCGAGCTGCACTTTTCAGATGCACATATACCTTCAAAAAGAAGCGGAAGCTGATCCTCATAGCCCTGGCGGCAGTAGACAGAATCAAGAATAAGGAACCTGAACATGCCCCTGTTGAAGATCTTCCTATAATAAGGTGTATATGGAAGAACATTTAAAAGTATCCAGCCTGCTACTCCCGGGAAATCAACTATTTTGAAGACTGCAGGAATGGCGTTGGCTCCTGCCACTATCTGATTGTCCTTTTTTAATACATAGTAAGAGTCGTTCAGGAATCTGAACTCATCATAATAAAAACAATAATCCCTGTAATGAGATGCAAGAAGATCCGTCATTCCGGATTTTTCTTCGGGCAGAAGTTTTTGTACCCTCTCATCCTTTCGGGGGTTGAACCTACTGAAAGCGAAGGTGTTGAATGAGCTGATCTGTTCATATCCGGCCTGGTTTGCAAAGTTTCGTGACCGTTCATTGGTACTTTCTATAAAAGCATAGGCCACGTGCGCTCCGGAAGGATGATTTTTATCCTGCAAATCCTGCATGGCATTGCTGAACATGGAAAAGATCTGTTTCTTGAATGAATCCTCAAATGCCTGCAGTCTTTGTTTTTTCCTCTTAGCCACATGTGAAATCTGGAAAGAACTCCTGACTGCCAGATAGCGGAGGAAGGTTGTATCGAGGACTTCTCCGCAATTTGTTGTGCTCCTTTTGCAGAGTCCGATTGCACCGGCCAGGCTGTCGCCCTTGTAAAGTGAAATGAATGACAGATCCCTGCCATAGCTTTTCATACGCTCCCCATGGTTCTGAACTGAATATCTGATTCCTCCTTCGGTACCAAGCAGGGTTTTGCCCAGGAGAGTTTCTATATCAGGGGCACCGTTGTCCCTGAGCCTTATCTCAAGTCTTTTATAGTCACGTATTGTCTCCTTTGCCATAAACTGATTTTTTAACTCATACGGATTATAAGTAAAGATAAAAAAAAGAAAGAGTCATATAAAGCTCAGCCATTGATTTCATAAACGAATACCCGGCAGCTATGCCAATTACAAAGTCTTCCGCCAACCGGCTGATCCTTATCTTCCACATCTATCATCCCATATAATAATTAACATATTTTAACATTACGCTGTATAGTGCTCATTACCTGCGTTATAAAAGCTTACCCATCCTGCATTATTAACTTTTTGTACGCTATTTATTACCTTTTTCCGAACATTTATATGCTGCCGTATGTTCTAAGACCATAAATGTAAATTATTAAAAAACTAAAAACATAAAATCATGAAAAAGCATAATCTCATTTTAGCAGCAACACTATTAACAGGTTTAACGGTGTTTACATCGTGTGAAAAGGAAGATGATTCCAGACCCACAAATGCAGAAAAGACAATAGCAGAATATGTAATTGGAAATCCTACCTTCTCAACACTTGCTGAGGCTCTTTCAAAAGCCGGTCTGGTTGATGCTCTCAACGGTGAAGGTGAGTTCACGGTTTTTGCTCCTTCGAACGCCGCATTTGCAGCTCTTCTCAATCAGCTTGGAGCCGCCAGTCTTGACGATCTCCCCATGGAAACGCTCACCTCGGTTCTTCTATACCATGTAATCGGTGAAGAGAGAAAAGCAGCTTCCCTCTCGGAAGGTTATTACAGCACTCTCAGCCCTGCCCAGAACAGTTATCTGAGCCTTAACATTTCTATGAACAATGGCGTGAAGATCAACAATTCGGTCAAAGTTCTTGCAACAGATGTGGATGTTAAGAATGGAGTTATCCATTTTGTTGACAGGGTTATTCTGCCGCCCACAGTTGTAGATCATGCTCTTGCAAATGAAAATTTCAGCATACTTGTCGAAGCTGTTGTCAAAGCAGGTCTGGTAGAAACGCTGAACGGCAATGGTCCTTTCACAATATTTGCACCCACAAACCAGGCATTCCAGGTTCTTTTTGCACAACTCGGGATATCAGGTATCAGCGACCTTACGGCTGAGCAGCTTATTCCGATACTTACCTACCATGTTGTAAGCGGAAACGTCAGATCAACAGATCTCTCAGCTGGTAGCGTCGAGACTCTCAACGGGTCCATTAACATAACACTCTCTCCGGCTCCGGCCATTAACTCAAGTTCAAACATTGTGGCAACTGATGTACAGGCAGCCAACGGAGTGATCCACGTTATTGACGAAGTGCTTCTGCCTTCCGAATAGAACGTACAGCTTATAAGAAAATCTGCAGGCTTTTGTCTGCAGATTTTTTTTATCTTTCAGCAAAGAACATTTTTGATCTGAGCCATCTCATCGATTCATTAGTTTATGGGGAAATATACTCTCAACGATCTTGAAAGCCTCACGGGGATCAGAGCCGATACCATAAGGATATGGGAGATGCGTTACGGCATCACTGAGCCTCAGCGTACACCTACCAACCGCAGGTGGTATACCGATGAGGACCTCATCAAACTGATGAATATCGGGTTATTGTACAATGAGGGTATGAAGATCTCGAAAATAGCGGCACTCGACACTGCGGAGCTTAACGAAAGGGTATCGGAGGCAGCCCTGAGAAAGCAAAAACGACCGGGGGATATTTTTGTGAAGCTGATAGCTGCAATGAATAAGCTGGAGGAAGAAACTGTTGACGGACTGATAAGGGAAGAAATAACAACCCTGGGAGTTGAAAAGACCTATAAAAGAATACTCTTCCCTTTCCTTGCTAAAATTGGCATACTATGGCAAACCGGAGCCATTGATCCCGGTACAGAGCATTTCATAACGGCTATATTGAGGAAGCATTTAATTTCAGCTTCCACAGGGATCGTCAGAAAAAAATCAAAAAAACGAAAGAGGTATCTGCTCTTCCTCCCTGA